>NZ_JAKREY010000036.1:0-11772 GCF_022348265.1 Alteromonas sp. Cnat3-28 | reverse complement strand
TTGTCGAATACGATTTACTATGCGACAGTGGAAAGCTGCACTCAAATGGTACAGCTCCATAATTGACGCAGCCTGGGCCGGAGGCATATGAAATTAAATTCGTGGGGATCCCTCAGACTCTGACCCCCAAATTTTGGGGTCAGAGTACATTTATTTCTATTCAATCTCTGGGGTGGCGTTTGATGTGCTCTCTAGTTGCAAGCTTATTGCCTCAGAAAGCCCGGAATAACGCTTATCCACCCGTTGAACCATGTGGGTAAATGTTGCGTTGTCAGAAATGATTAAGCAGCCGTCTTTAGCACGGGTTAACCCTGTGTACACTAGGCCTCGATGAAATAAATTGGCGGCTTTCTCGCTATCAGGCTTAGGTAGAATAAGTACAACATGGTTAAACTCAGAGCCTTGAGATTTATGTATGGTCATGGCATACACAGTTTCAAACTGCGGTACTCTTGATAGCGATATGCTGCGCAACGCTTGTTTTTGCGCTAGCGTCTTGTCAGCACTGTCTCCCGCATTTGCCGAAGCTTTCTGACTTGAACCGTTTTGACCCGAAGCTTGGCTATCCTGGTAAAACCACGCATATAGCTTTCCTTTGCTGTCAGGCCAAATTACACCAACCTCACCGTTTGATAGTCGTTGAGGATGATGATTCTTGACAATCATAATGGGCTGACCTTGATAGAAATGGCCTTCCCGCTTTCTGATTTTGTGCTTGATAGCATCGAACACCAAATTATTCAGGCCTTCTACGCCCATTCCGCCCTTGCGGACTGGGGTTAGCCACCTAACCACATTCAGGCGATTAAGCGCTTCTTCGGCACTGCCAGCGTCAAAAATAGGCAAGAAGCTTTCTTTGGCCAACTGTTGTAAATCACGGCCGCTAACCTGGAGTTCTGGCCATAGGTGAACGCCGGATTGTAGTCGTGATGCCGTATTTGAACCAAGACCCGCACTTTCGTTATTGTCGCCAGCCTTATCGCTAATCGCGGCAAGTGCACCGCTTGCATCACCTCGCTGTATGGCCGTTGCAACTTTAGCCACTTGCCCTTTAAAGCGCTGAGGTGCTTGAAGAGTTGCTACATAGCTTTTTGCCTGCTCATCAACCGGTAACAAGGGCAAATGCGGGCACAGCGTAGCAATGTGCTGACGCATTAACGATGGCACGCCACCTAAAGAAAGCGCGTCGTCATGACTGTTTAAACTAAGTGAGCTATGTGCGCTGTTTGTGCCATTTGGCACATTCGCGTTGTCATCAAAACTTGCTGTCCCGGTACTAACTAGCTGCTCTAGCACGTTACCGAGCTCAACAGCAGGAAGCTGATCAGCGTCTCCAATGAAATAGAGCCGTGCATGGTCTGGCAATGCTCGCACTATGCGCGTCATTAGCGCTAAGTCGACCATACTTGCTTCATCGACAATAAGTACATCTGCTGCCAATTGATTGTGCTGATTGAACTTAGTCGATACACCGTGCTCGCGCAATCCTAGTAATCTATGTAGCGTCACAGCATCGGTAGGCACGTTGTTAAGTACTGTGTCGTTCAACTTGCCGCGAAGCCCGTCTATGCTGTTCATGATAGATTCGGTCATACGCTGTTGCGCTTTACCTGTAGGCGCTGCCAGCACAATTTTTAAGTTTTCATCGCAAGCCTGTAGCGCCAGTAATAAGCGCAATACAGTATAGGTTTTACCTGTTCCTGGCCCACCGTTTATAACGCAAAAGCGCTGCATTAGGCTTTTCGCCACCGCTATTTGCTGCCAATCTTGCCGATCGGTTGTTTCGGTAGGAAAGATTGCTGGCCAAAGTTGCTTTACTTTTTCGCTTGCCTCATCACTTAACGGCGTAAGCGCAGCTCGTTTTACAACATTGCGTGCTACTTCTTGTTCAAATTCATAGTAGCGACGGCTGTACAGCTTGCCGTTGCAATAGACAAATAGTTGAGCCACCTGCTCGTTAACCAGTGCGCTTTTTAAAATTCTAAGTAACGGTGTTAGATGTGGCACGTCAACACCTGCTTTGGGCGCTTTTTCCTGCTCGGTTTGTTCAACCAGCGTCAGTGAAGCAGCCGCCGCCCCATTACTGCTATGCTCATTCGTTTCAACCGCCAAGGCTGCCTCTTGTTCTGCGACTACCTCTTTAAAAAGCGTCGTACCCGCTATGTCTTTTAGATAGATACAGCTGTGGCCATTGCGCTGCATATACGACAAGTATGCTAAGATCCCAGCCCAAATGAACTGTTCTTCTTGCTCCAGTTCATCAATAAAGCCAAATTCTTTTGCGACAAATTTGTCGATCGCCTCGATGCCAAACAAGTTATCAAAAAATGACGGTACAGAGTGTTGATTGCTTTTCATTATTTTCCTTTGCTTTAGCCTCTATGATGTTGACTACTCGTCATCGAAACTAAACTGCTGCTGACCCGAAGACGTTTGTTCCAAAGGCGGGCGAGAGCTGCCTGCATTCGAAGAACTATTGCCTTGCTGGGCATCGTCTTTGCTCGCAAATATCCCGTCTAATCGATTGAGTACAGACGATGGAACATCAGTATAAAATACCCCTTCCCCGCGCTCGTTTTCTGGGTGCATACCGCGTAGATACAAGTAATACACTCCACCCAAATGCATATCTGGGTCGTAGTTAGGCAGCGTATTCTTTAAATAGCGATGTAGCGACAAGCAGTAAATTAAGTACTGAAGGTCGTAAAGGTGATGCTGGTTATTGTGAAACAGCGCTGTTGGCGTGTAGCTATCAAGGGTATCGCCAAGCCAGGTTGATTTGTAGTCTGCCACATAAAACTGACCGTCATGTTCAAAAATCAAGTCAATAAACCCGTGCATCATTCCCTGTAATTTTGCAGTAATTAGTTGTGGCGCTGTTTCCACTTCACCACCAATAACGTCAGCCACGTTTTTTCGATGAGTCGCGAGTACTTCACGAAGCTGAGTCCATTGCGTGTCGTTCATTGGAAAATAGAATTCGGCTTCGCGCAGGGTTTGCGCTAAGGGCAAATCACTCATACTTAGCTGCATATTGGGATACAGAGGCGTCTGTAGCGCTTCTTCTAACCATTCATAAAGTAGCGGCGTTCGCTTTTCATCTAACCCGAAGCGGTTAACCAGTTCCTTACCCGTTTCTTCCCAATCGGGCGCACTAAAGTCACTGTGCTCTAGAATATCGTGAAGTAAATTACCTGCGCTCGCACCTTTCTCTAGGGTAAAACGCAGATCACTTTTACTTACCGTACTTTCAATACCTGCCGAGGAATTGATGTCTGCATCAATTGAGCCCATCTCACCCATAAGGGGGTCGCTTGCATACACTTCTTCATCTCGAATGGTTTGAAGTACGGGCACACTAGGAAGGGGTTGACTCAAGGACTCTGTTGTTGCGCCGGACTCTGCTGCTGTGCCTGTTTCAACGCTTTGGTTAGCACCAACCGTGGTTAAACGGCTCATTGCTGAGAATGAATACAGTCGCCATTCTTCGCTTGCCGTGCCGGTAAATTGCAACGCGGTAAGCTGAGGTAACTCATCTTCTTGTTCAAAGCCAGTATACACTTCCTCAAACTCATCACCGTCGATATGGCAGGCATGGGACGCTTCTTCTTCAGCAACACGGTTTAACACACTTGACCAATCGTTGTTGCTGCCATCGCCACCTACACCAAGTGCTCGTGCTAATGCGCTTCTTTCATTGTTAGTCAGCGGTACAACGCCCATGTAACAGCGATGGGCAGCTCGTGTTACCGCCACATAGGCCAGTCGCATGTCTTCCGCTTCACTCTCACTTTGAACGCGAGCTATCGCCTGTGGCGTCTGCCCAAGCTGCATTTGCAAATCTTGTTTTTCTTCGTCGTAATAAGTAAATATTTGCGATGTAGTGTTGCCGTTTTTAGCGGCGTCTTTATAGCCGGTGGCAAAAGGAACAAACACGATGGGGTACTCTAGCCCTTTCGAGCCGTGTTGAGTAATAAGTCGAATAAGCTGGCTGTCACTTTCAAGGCGCAAAGTAAGCTCTTCATCGCTTTCAGGCTTATGAATTTGCTTATTCAACCAGTCGAGTAGCTGCTCTGGGCGCTGGTGAGTAGTGCTAGCTTTTTCCAGCACTTCGGCCAAATGCTGATAGTTAGTAAGGGCGCGTTCCACGCTGTCAGCATGAGGTTGATAGCTGTCTTGCATTAAATACAGCAGCACACTCATGCACCCTTTTTGCAGCCACATATCGCGCAGCGACAATACCTTGTCGATAGCCGCATCCCACTGCGCGTCATCTTCATGGTATAGCAATTCAATAAGTGTTTGGGCACTATAACCCCAAAGCGGTGACGCCAAGCTCGACGCTACTTTACTGGTGTCGTTAGCGTGCCAAATACCGTTAAGTAACCGCAGTACATCTTTGGCTTCGGCACTGGCAAATAAGTTACTGCGATCGCTTAAATAAACGCACGCCAAGCCTTTTTGCTGCAGTACACTTTTGATAGCGCCAGCTTCGGTCCTGTCTTTCACCAAGATAGCGATATCCTGAGGCATGACCGGCGCGGTACCACCATTGGCGGTTTGGAAGTGCGCTTCGTTCAGTAACCGGTAAATTTCTTGCGCAATCCACTGAGCCATTTTGCGACGCATAATGTGGGCGTTTTCTTTGTCGTCCAAACACATGCTAACGTAGTTCATTGCGCTGCGTTTCGTTACAGCACTTTTCATTACACCGCTCTTCATTACAGCATTTTTCATTACATTGTCTTGTTCGGCAGGGTCGATAAGTGACGTTTTTGCCGCGGCCGCTTTAGGCGTAAATTCGACTGGGTTGTATTTGATATCAAAACCAAACACATCGGCAGGTCTATTTGATGCCACAGGCGCGCCATAAAATAACCGATTATGGGCTTTAACCATTCCCTCAACCGAGCGCCAGTTGGTATTCATCACCCAGCGGTAATCTGCCTGCCTACCCGCTTTTAAATAGGTAAAAATATCGCCACCGCGAAAGCGATAAATCGCCTGCTTGGGGTCACCTATCATTAATAACGCACTTTCGTTAGCATTCTCAAGATTAGGATAAACTGCGTCTAAAATAGCGTACTGCTTTGCATCGGTATCTTGGAATTCGTCAATAAGCGCTACGGGGAATTTTTTGCGAAGCTCAGGCACTAGGGTATTGTTCGGCTTCACCACTTCGTCGGCGAGCATGCGAATAAGATCGTCGAAGTCGATAACGCCAAGCTGCTTTTTCTGCTTTTCAACGCGGGATTTGATGAACGCAATAGCTTCAACCACCAGCTTGAATACAGGCACCTTACCAAGCGCTTTGTCTTTCTCACTAAATGCTTTTTTAAGCGCCCCTGCAAAATCTTTTATAGGCGTTAAGATCTCTTTTACACCAGATGAATTTCGCGCATATCGGTTACCTTTAACAAAGGCTTCCGCTTCGGGCGGCGGAAGATAATAACTTTGTTCATCCACGCAAGAACGCAACCAAGCTTTAAGTGCAGCCAATTCCTGCGGCCGCTCTTTTTTATGGGCCGGTGTTTTGATGAGCTGTTCTACCAATAGCCCTTCATTATCCTCTACGCTTTGAAGTAGAGACTTCACGTAGGCTAAAGACGTGTGCGGCGCTTCATCTAGCTGCGTTTTACACGCCGCCTCAATATCCTCTTCACTAAGCAATATTGGGGTCAGAGTACTTTTAATGCTGGCGTTAAACTCTCGCAACAGTCTGTCAGGTGTATGCCAGCCTGACTCTGCCAGTAGTCTAAACTCGTCCTCACTTTTGCTAATTTTTCGAATCAAGTCTTCGGCAGCTTCAAGATATAAATCGCTGGTGTCATTGCCCAAGTTAAGTGACATGGCAAAGCCGCTGTTAAACGCTAATTGGGTAATAACATGCTGACAAAAGCCGTGAATAGTAAACACCGAGGCTTCATCAAGCTCTAGCTGCGCCGCTTTTAAAAGAGCCAAACTCTCGTCGGTGTCGCAACTATTAAATAAATGCTGATAAACAGGGTCACAGCTACTGTCTATTTCGTTGCCGTTATCTTTGGCTTGCTGCCAAATAAGTAGAGCTTCTCTTAGTGTTGCCGCAATACGCCCCTTTATTTCTTCGGTAGCGGCTTTGGTGAAGGTCATCACCAATATTTCTTTAACGTTGAGCTTTTTTTCAAGCAACAAACGCAGGTACAAACGCGTTATATTAAAGGTTTTACCTGTGCCAGCGCTGGCCTCAATGAGGTGGCGCCCTTTTAACGGCATAGCGACGACATCGAGTAATTGCGCTTCAGTGCCGCTGTGGTCGTCGGTTTGCGGCTGAGATTGTTCGTCTATAGGGTTATCAGAGGATGTAGGGTTGTAACTCATAGCTTCTCCTCCTGAGACGCATTGTTGACCATGGCGAGCAGCACAAAAGCACTTAAATACGGCACATCGTTCCAACTCACGCCCTGAGGAAACAACCAATTTAAGTAAGGGTTGCTTGCCATATCGGCGCTGAACTGCCCGCTACTTTGCTGCCAGTCGGTTAATGCTCGCTGTAACTCTATCGTGTTAAAAAGTGCAGCGGCTTGGTCCACCGCCTGTTTTGCTTTTTCGTGTTTTTCACTTGTCGTTTCGCTAGCTACAGCGTTGTCTTTATCAGTGAACGGGCACATCTCGTCAATTGCATGTTGAACTTGGCTAAGTATCGCTTTGTCGGTTTCACTAGTCCCGTCCGCACTCTCTAGTAGCGCATGCAGAATGTCGGTAAACATCTCAGGCTTTATGCTTTCCACTACAGGCTTAGTGTCTGAATTTCTGGTCCCGGGCATAAAAGTACCGAACAAACTTAAATGAACTGGTGTCGGCGCCGTGTAAACTGCCATATAAAGCTGTTCAATAAACAAAAGTAAACGCACAGCAGTTTCGCGATCGTAAGCGGAGAAACGCTGCTTTTTCAAAATGGTTTCGCCCTTTTCCCAAGCACACGAATAGATATCCAGCGGATAGTTGCTGTAGATGGTTTCTTCATCGCTACTTGAAAAAACTAATTGTGAGATGAAGAAACCCAAAGCGCGATGTGCGTCAATCTTGCCTGCACAAAGCTCGACTAGCGCGTCACTGCCTAATAAAGCGGACGAAGTAAAGGTGATGTATTTGCCTTGAAAGTGCGCTTTTTTAGGCTCCGCATCGTGAGGGCCCATTGCCTGACTTAATGCCAATGCCCCTTCTTTCCACATGTCAACTTCATCTCTGGCAACGGGGTTATTGGGAATATCCCCTCTAAGCGACGCAAAAGTGATCACTTTTTCGCTATAGGAAAGAGAGGTGACATCATCTTTCTCTGGCGCAACGCGCTCTGCAGACGAAAAGATAGCGTCGAGCACCTGATAACGCAGCAGCGCATTGGTTTCAAACGGCTCGCTGTTCTCGAGTAGCGTAAACGATTGAGACAGATTCACACCAAGGCGTTGTACGGAAAAATACTCCAGCGGATCTTTGAAAGCTCTCGCAATTTGAATACCTGATAAACGAAGCGATTGCGTTGATAGTGCGTCAGGTGATGGCGCTAACGTTGCCGTATCCGCATCATTGGTAGAGTCATTATCTGCTTCATCGGTATTTAATTTCGTTTTTTGTAACGCGTCAGCTAACCGTAACCACCCTGTTTCGTAGCTCGGCAAGGTTCCCGTAAAGCCTTCTTCACTAAACGGGTGTAGCGGCGCATTAACGCTGTACTTTGATAACTCCAGTGCGTAGCTGTTTTCTAGCATATCCATGAACTCAGCCAATACCAGACTGGGTTGTCGCTCACTATTATTAGTAACGTCGTTCCCTTGGTAACTTAAATATAAGCTGTCTCTGGTGGAAATAATGGCTTCTAGGAATAAATACCTGTCTTCCAAACGCCGTGAGCGGTCACCAATTTGGCGGCCAGCACCTGCCATTAAATCGAGGCCAAGTGGGCTTGATTTTCTGGGGAATTCACTGTCGTTCAGGCCCAAAATGCACACTTTTTTAAACGGTATGCTTCGCATGGGCAGCATTGAACACACCGTAACCTGACCGGTCATAAAGTGGTTACCCGCATCTGGCGACGAGAATCGATTGAGTAGCAGGTCGCGAACCTGACGAAGGGTGAGTTCGTGTTCATAACCTGCCTCTTCGCATCGTGCAGCAAGATCGGCAGCAACTTTGGCAATAAGATCCCAACTTTGCTGCTGCTCTTTTATCGGCATAAAACACGCATCTCTAAGCGATATTAAGGCTTTAGACCACTGCGCGGCCGTCCTTGGGGCTGTTAATACTTGGGCAAACTCACCCAACAGCGCCACAACGTCAATAAGCTTGCCTAGCGTAAGCGCACTTTGTCCTTCAACGTCGGGAATAGTAAGTAAGTCACTCACAATGACTTCACTATCTGGTGCAAGCATACCCATAAGTAATCGACGTATTCCCCACCACCAGCTGTAAGTGTCGTCTAGATCAACACCTTCTGAAACGGCCGTTTTATGGGCGCTATTAAGACCCCAATGAATATGAGCTTGTTTTAGCCAAACCACCATTTGCTCGATATCATCTTGTGACACTGAGAAACGCTTTTGCACTGAATCTAGCTGCAGATAATCCATAATGTCCGACACACCAAAGCGGCTATCGGGCAGCTGTAACAGCGCCATAAACGCCGCAATCAACGGCTCTGCATCCATTGGGCTTCTATCTGCAATGGTACACGGAAGCCTAACCTGCCCCCTGCCAGCCAAAGCCTTTGTGCCTACTCTGTGAAATACAGCATCAACAAATGGCGCGTAGTTTTCGATGGCCGGGCACATCACCAGAATATCAGATGGGGTGCGCGTTTTATCTTGAGATAACCAGTGTAACAAGTGGTCGTGTAATACCTGCACTTCGCGAAGTGCGGAATGGGTACACATGATAGTAACGCTATCGTCTTTTTCTCTTAAATCATGAGCAAGTGGCTTCGGTTGAGCGGCCTGCAAGATATCGTTGTGAATATACTCAAGTAGACCACGAGCATTGTCGCTGCCAGCGTTATCGTTTGTTTCTTCAAAATCCGGTGAATCAAACGCACTAATCTCAAAGGTATCCAGTTCAGTGAGTAAGTTGAATAGCTCTCTGCCCTGTTTACCTAAGTTGCCAAGCAGCGGGTTTGACTGATCTTCTTCCATCCATTTTTTAAGGCCTTCTAACCGCAATAATTTCGCCTGTTCGCTACTGCTTTTCGCTTCACCCCAATAATTAACGCTGGGGTTTAGGTGAAATATATGAATATCAATGTGCTGCGCGAGGGCGTCAAAAAATGCGATAAGCTGTGGGGCCATAGTATTAATAGCAAACACTATCACACGATCAGGCAACTTGTTCGTTGGCTCGCTTGGTAAATGACCAGCTTCCAACGCATCGAGCGTCATTTGATGCAAACGTGCAGGATGCAACGGCTGCTCTTTGACCAATATGCGCCAAATTTCGCTTTGCCATATCTCCATGTCATCAAATACAGCGCGTTCGTTAGCTTCCCATTTAAACAACCAGTCTGGGCGGTACAACAAGTATTGCTCGTACACGTCGGCCAGAGCGGTAGCAAGCTGAAGGCGCTGTAACCCCTGCTCTTGTTCACTTCCCGCATTTTGCCAATACCGGTTAACTTGTTCGAAGGCTTCTGCGCTCATTAGCGAGCCATCTTGGAGAATATTGTCGATTCGCCATGTCAGTACTTCACGACGATAGGGAGATTGCTTGGGTACTTTGTCCTGTCCAAGTACTGTACGTGCTGTATTCCACATAAAGCGCACTGGTAAAGGGTAATCAATATTCATAGCCACGCCGTGTTGAGTGGCAAGCTGCATACTGACCCAGTGCTGCATACCCGGGCTTTCAACCAAGATGGTTTCTGGTGTAAACACACCCATGGGCTGCTGACGTAAAAGCGTGGTGAGAAGAAAACTTAAGTGTTCTAATTTATTAGAGGGATATAGCGCAAGCAATCGAAAAATCCTTTGTAGAACGTGCTTTTAGATACTGTGCAAAGACTGTACAGTTATCGTCGACCTTATAATTTAGTGTATCGCATTGTGCTCAGTAGTTAAGTTATTTCTCCAAAATTTAGATGAGCAAATGTCTTATGATAATAAAACAAATACCGGGGGCATGGCGAAAACAATATCCGGAGGGTTCTTAGCAAAGTGATAGAGAGATCTGGCGCAGTAAATGAGTGCAAAGAAGCGTGTGTGGGCGATTTTCAGACAAAAAAAACCCACACAGACCTCAGGACACGAAAAATCTGTATGGGTAAGGTTTACGGTCTACTCAGTAACAACGTGAATAAGCGTTGCCTGGCACTCATTCACGTTAGCGCTACTGAGCAGCACTGTTAACGATTTATGTTTTGCAGGTTGAATGCCAACTTTTTAACCATTAAATATCAACAACTTACACGAAACGAGAAAACATGACCAATAAGTCATAGTTTTACCGTGGTGCAAGTGCACCACGAGCAAGCAGACATTAAAGAAAGCGCTTTACTCTCGCTGTCGTAAATTTAGCAGTTTCTCCCGAAGCGTCATTCAAGTACAATTTCGCCTTTACGAAACGCAATACAATTTCACGGTCAGGAGCAACAATGTTAACCGCGCAACAACTCGCCACTATGCTTTCTCTTCAGGATAAAATGAACGCCAAAGTAAACCCAGACTGGCTAAATGCTGGTTACGGATACTTACGTGCAGCAATGGTAGAGTCAGTTGAAGCGATTGAGCATCACGGCTGGAAATGGTGGAAAGCACAGCAAAAAGACTTGCCACAGCTTCAGATGGAATTGGTGGATATCTGGCACTTTGCACTAAGTGCCTGCATTATTGAATATAAAGGCGATATCGCTGAATCTGCAAAAAGTATTGCTTCTGAACTGGCAAGTGGCAACACCTCAGTGACTTTTGATGGCAAAGACTATGACGCGTCAAATTTGTCGCTTCTTGATAATTTAGAGCTCATGACGGGCCTTTGCGCCGCCAAACGCTTTAGCGTGCCACTATTCATGTTCATCGTAAGCCAGTGTGAAATGTCAGCTGACGAACTGTATCGTCAGTACGTAGGTAAAAATGTGCTCAATTTTTTCCGCCAAGATAACGGCTATAAAGAAGGCACTTACGTAAAAGTGTGGGAAGGCCGTGAAGACAACGAGCATTTGGTAGAAGTAATGGATGCCCTAGATTTAACGAAGCCAGAGTTTAGCGACTTAGTGTATGAAGGGTTACGCTCTCGCTACCCTTCTTAAAGCGACCAATGCGTTTCGTTTAACGCGATGTAGCGTCGCTGTAGTGCTTATAGCCCAACACAGTTTCAACGCTTATTGCGTCTCCTTCCGATAACAAAAAGCTCTGTCATGGACAGAGCTTTTTTAATTATTGCCAAAGCAAAAGACTCAACGACGATTTTACGCGTCAACCCAAACTAATTTGTCGCTATAGCTACCTTGGATAATATCAACAAAGCGGTCTTCTAAAACATGACGCTTTACTTTGAGCGTCGGAGTCAGCAAGTCGTTTTCGATGCTCCATTCGTTTTTCATAATGACAACGCGATCCATAACCTGATGGCTTTCCAGTTTTGCGTTGATAGCTTCGAATGTTTTCTTAAGGCTTGCTTCAATGCCCGCTTTGTCTTTTTTCTGCGCTTCTTCACTAAGCACTAGCAAAGCCACAGGTTGAGGCAAATTAGTCCCCGTTACACACACTTGCTCAACAATAGGGTTTTCCATGAATTTTGCTTCAATCGGCGCTG
>NZ_JAKREY010000035.1:0-11781 GCF_022348265.1 Alteromonas sp. Cnat3-28 | reverse complement strand
CATGGCTGTTTGGCCTCAGTGATTTTTGGCGATTGATCTGATCACCAAACGTCATGAATGTTCCTATCTTTTTTATCTCGCTGATATCATTATATTATTTGTGGGGATACCTCAGACTCTGACCCCAATATTTTGCAGCAGCTGTTTGGTTTTTCGGCGTTTCGCGAGGGACAGAAGGAGGCAGTGGAATCACTGCTTGGTGGAAATTCAACGTTAGCGATTTTTCCCACTGGCTCGGGCAAATCATTGTGCTATCAGTTTGTTGCTACGCAATTGCCACACTTGACCTTGGTTGTGTCGCCACTATTAGCGCTGATGAAAGACCAGCTGGAGTTTCTTCATAGCAAAGGCATTGCAGCGGCCAGTATCGACTCTACGCTAACGCCCGAGCAAAACAAGCAAGTGATGAACGACGTACGCTCGGGTCAGTGTAAAATTCTGATGGTGTCGGTGGAGCGCTTTAAGAACGAACGCTTTCGGCAGTTCATTGAGTCTGTTCAGGTAAGTATGCTAGTCGTCGATGAAGCACACTGTATCTCTGAGTGGGGCCACAACTTTCGCCCTGACTACTTGAAACTTCCGGCATATCAGAAAGAGCTTAATATTCCGTTAGTACTTCTGCTCACAGCTACTGCCACTAAAAAAGTAAAAGAAGATATGGCAGCGCGCTTTGATATTGCGCCAGCTAATATTATCCAAACAGGGTTTTATCGACCCAACTTGAATTTGCATGTTCGCCCTGTACATGAACCATATAAAAACCAAGCCTTACTTGAAGAAATTCAAAAACAGCAAGGCGCGGGTATTGTTTATGTCACGCTTCAAAATAGCGCAGAAGAAGTAGCCAGGTTCTTACAGCAACAAGGGTTTGCTGCAAAGGCTTATCACGCTGGTCTCGACAGTGATGTAAGACAAGGTATCCAGCAAGATTTTATGCACAATAAGCTTCAAGTTGTTGTGGCTACCATTGCATTTGGCATGGGCATTGATAAGTCGGATATTCGCTTTGTTGTTCATTACGACTTACCAAAGTCTATTGAAAACTACAGCCAAGAAATTGGCCGGGGTGGACGAGACGGTAAAGCCGCAAACTGCACGGTATTAGCAAACCTTGACGGTTTAGTCACCATAGAGAACTTCGTTTATGGCGATACACCAGACAAAAGCGCCATTCAACGCGTAATTGATGATATCAGCGCGCAGGCCCCTGCTCACATAAATTCAGCGGCGCACAATGATTTACCTATTAACGGCGAAAACAGTGTTTACCAGTGGGAAACGCAAATAAATAGCTTATCGAGTGCCAGCAACATACGACAGCTTCCGCTTAAAACCCTGCTGGTACAGCTTGAACTCGCCAACGTTATTCGCCCTTTGTATGTCTATTTTGCTGAATATAAATTTCGCTTTATTTCAGAGAAAGCCACCATACTCGGCCTTTTCTCAGAAGAGCGGGCTCGCTTTCTAGACGCCGTATTCACTCACTCAAATGTGAAAAAGGTGTGGGGCATTGTAGATTTTGACAGTATTTATCAGCATTACGGCGCAGAGCGTGCAAGAGTGGTGGCCGCACTAGAGTATTTACATGAACATAATCATATTGAGCTTGCATCACGCTTAATAACTGACGTATACCGCGTGGACTACGAAAAACTGCAAGATACCGACTTAGCCAATAATCTGGCTCACTATTTCGCTGAAAACGAGCGCAAAGAAATAGAACGTATCGCCGCGCTGGTAGGCTTCTTCGAACTCAATACTTGCTTAAGCTATAACTTGTCGGCGTATTTTGACGATACCCAAGCGCCCAATGAATGCGGGCACTGCAGTGTATGTCAGGGAAATGTGGCTAGGCTCAGCTATTCAAACCCAATTCCCACACCGAACCCAGACCAAATATCAGAGGCCATAGCAGCACTAAAAGCCCATTTGAGCGGAAAATTTGATGGCCCAATCACATCGTCTATTTGCTGTCGTTTTCTAACTGGCATGACCATGCCTTTGTTCACTCGATTTAAAGTGAGACAAGTAAAGGGCTTTGGTTCTTGTGAAAACTGCCGATACGCTGATGTGAAAGCAATGGTAGATGCTATAAATCAGTGAACGTAGCAAATACCCTAAATCTAATTTATAGTGTTGAGTGAATCACAATTAGCAAGTGGTAAAGGAAAATATGACGCTAATTCAGGGACAAGAACATACTCCTAAGGGATCGCTAGTTGTAGTTGGCACTGGAATCAGTGTTGCGGGTCAAATGACGATAGCGACCAAAAGCCACATCGAAAATGCTGACATTGTGTACATGGGGATTATGAACAAAATTGGTGAACACGTGGTCACCAATATTAACCCGAACAGTGTGTCTTTAGACGACCTTTATCAAGAAGGGAAATCTCGCGCTGTCACCTATGCCCAAATGGCCGACCGCATCGTGCAATCAGTTGTTGAAGGTAAAAAAGTATGCGTGGCTTTTTATGGTCACCCAGGCGTATTTGTTACGCCTTCTCATGAGGCTATTCGCAGAGTGCGGGAACTTGGCCTAGATGCGCAAATGCTCCCCGGCGTGTCTGCAGAAGACTGCTTAATTGCGGATTTGGGAATAGATCCCTCTCGCTTTGGCTGTCAGTCTTATGAAGCAACTCAATTTTTGTTTCGCGATTACCGCATTGACCCTCACATGACGCAAATCATCTGGCAAATAGGTTTAGCCGGAGAAGCAACGCTAAGCGTGTTAGATGCTAATCACAGTGAATCTGGGCTTGCCTTGCTGGCTGACATTCTGGCCGAGCACTACCCAGAAGATCACGAGCTGATTATTTACGAGGCAGCCACCCTGCCCCTTTGCGAGCCCAAAATACAAAAAGTGTTGCTTCGCGAATTACAGTTCGCCAAGCCAACGCTAATTTCGACCCTAGTTGTACCCTCACTTGGCATGCCAGCATACCGTCAGGATCGTTTGGCAAAGCTAGGTTTAACTGAGCAGCAAGTTATTGACTTTAGATCTCCAAAAGTAAACTAAAAGGAAAAAACGACATGGCAAAGAAAACAATTGTAGATTTCTTGGTTGAGCTAGACAGCAACAGCAAACTAATGGATGCGTATAAAAAGGACCCTGTGGGCACTGCAGAAAAGTACGGTTTATCTGGTGAAGAGCTTCAGCTAATTAAAGACCAAGACTGGGACGAAGTAGCCAAACGCTTTGATGATACTAGCAAGGCTACCCGCGTAATTAGCTACTAGTCGTTATCTTTTTAAGCTAGCTGAAGTAGAAAGTGAAGCGCCGTTTGAAATGCATCTTCGCTATCGTTTGTTTTACGATGGCGCTTCCTACTTTTGCGCTTTTAAAAGAACCACTTAACACCACATCATCAGTCACTACGCTAGACGAACTGAAACAGCGAATTCAAAACAACGATGAGTCTGTAGAAACCACATTCACGGAGCTAGGCTACTTCTTCGACGCCCACCCGAACGCTTTTCAGCAAGCCCGTTTATTCAACCTAAGAGCTTATAAGCACATTCTTGAGCAAGACCTTGTCGCCGGATACGAAACTCTGTTGGAAGCCCGCAAGCTTGCGAAAAAAGGCGGCAACACCATGGCGCTGGCAGAGTCTTTTCGCTTAGAAGGGCTAATTTTGGACTTGTCAGGAGAGCATGCTCGTGCACTCGAAGCGCTCAACAAATCCCTTGCTGCTTTCATTGAAGTAAATAGCGATAACGCCTTGCTTGTATATAGCGCTATGGGCAATGTGTACATGTCGCTGCAAAACTACGAAATGATGTTGCAGCTAGGTCAAAACTTCCTCGCCGCAGCCCAGCGTTTAAATGATAAAGAAAACAAAGCCATTGCTTACTTTTTCCAAGGTTACGCGCAAACGGAACTGGGGGACTATCAAGACGCTAAAATAAGCCTTCTGCTGGCAGAAGAATTGTTCAAAGAGGTGCACTACCCCTTTATTGGTATTGTTCATACCAAAATGGCTGAGCTACATATCGCCCAAGGCAATTTAACTGAAGCGCTAACCATGTTGAACCGCGCTGCGGAATCAGACCGCAAAGTTGGTTTTAAATACAACGAAGGGTCTAGACTACTGCGCTTGGTCGACATCTACATTAAACGCAATCAAATAGACTTGGCTATTAGCGAACTTGAAGGTGGATTAAAAAAAGACGCCATAAAAAACGACAAGTCAGTGGTGCTAAGCATGTTGGAAAAGCTCATTTCACTCCTTGAATCAACCAACAATTTTGAAGCCGCATTAGAATATTCAAAGCTATACACTAAGACTTATGAAGAGAGTTTTAATGAACAGCAGTCAAGGTTGTTAGCCCTTAACCGCGTGCGACTTTCTATTTCCGAAAAAGAAGAAACCATCAAGCTTCTAGAGAAAGACAACCAGCTAAAAGAGCAGCGTAACCTTATACAGAAAAAGCAAAACACGTTTCAGCTGTATTTCATCGGTTTCGTGATCCTTTCATTAGGCTTAGTCGTTGGCCTATGGCTTAGAACTCGCCAACAGCGTAAGGCGCTCGATGCACTTACTCAAGACCTTCAGAAAGCAACAAAAGCAAAATCTGACTTTCTTGCACGCATGAGTCACGAAATTCGCACGCCGCTTAACGCCATTATCGGCCTGACCAAGCTTTCGCAGCGGGCTGCAGAAGATAAAGATCAACAAACGAACCTTATTCAGATAGAAGGCGCGTCGCAAACCCTACTAAGTATAATTAACGACATACTCGACTTCTCGAAAATAGAAGCGGGTAAGCTTGATATTGAATCGACGCAATTCAATTTAGACGCGCTAGTAAACCAAACCATTAGACTGCATTTAGGGCGCGCTGAGGAAAAGCACATAGAGCTTATTCAGCATATATCACGTGACGTACCGTTAAACCTTATCGGCGACCCGTTACGCATACAGCAAGTTCTCAGCAATTTAGTTAGCAACGCTCTTAAGTTTACCGAGGATGGACTGATTTCGGTGAGCGTTAGGTGCACGCATAATATAGAAGACATTCAGCTTGAATTTGAAGTTAAAGACACAGGAATTGGGCTAAACAGCACGCAAAAGGCTTTGCTATTTCAACCATTTAACCAAGGTGATGAGTCTATATCTCGTCGATACGGCGGCACCGGCCTAGGATTAGCAATATGTAAGCAGTTAGTCACATTAATGGACGGAGAGATCTGGGTTGAGAGCCAGCTTGGAAAAGGCGCAAGCTTTCATTTTACCGTAACCGTTAAACAGGATGCTTCCCAACAAATTGTATCGCCGTCTAAGCAACTTTCGTTACTTAAGGTGCTTATTGCTGATGACATTGGCGTGTCGCGTGACGCTATTATCGAGTCGCTATCAGTGGCTAACATTAAAGCAGATGTTGCGACCGGCGGTAAAGAAGCCGTAGCCAAAATGCGTGCTGCTGTGGGAAACAGTGCGCCTTACGACGTACTTATTTTAGATTGGAATATGCCTGACATTGATGGATTGGAAGTTGCTGCCATCATGAAACAGGAGTTTTCAATTAAGCCACCGAAGGTGATAATGCTGTATGCATTCGAGTCGCCTCATATGCGAGAGCAGGCTAACCAACTAGGTATTCGAACCTTCATTAAAAAGCCTTTTAGCACTAGTGAGCTTGTAGATAAGCTACAAGAGCTTTGCTTAAACGTGAACACAAGAACCCTACCAGCAGATGCTGCGCCTGTGCCCAATCTGCGCGGAACGAAGATCCTTTTCGCAGAAGACAATACGCTGAATCAAAAAGTAACCCTTGGCCTGTTAAACGACACCCACGCTACTATTGAAATGGTTAGCAACGGCTTTGAAGCCATAAAAGCCTTACGTGAAGATAACAGCTATGACGTGGTGTTGATGGATATCCAAATGCCCGTTATGGACGGGTTAACAGCAGCTAGAAAAATCAGAGATGAGCTGAAGTTAACTTTGCCGATTATTGCCATGACGGCTCACGCCATGCAGCAAGACATTGACAAGAGCCTGGCAGCGGGCATGGACGGCCACATCAACAAACCGGTTGACCCAAATCGCTTCTTTGACGTGCTTGTTGAAGTGCTAAATAAAGGAAAGTCGACGGCGACCCTTGAAGTAACCAATGGGCCATCGGCAAACACAATACCGCTGAGCTTTATAGATAAATCTCAAGCCATGCAAGCAATGTTAAATGACGAGACTTTGTATAAAGAGTTACTTAATGACTTTGCAGCACTTAACAAAGAGCTAGATAACCTTCGAAAAGCCATTGATGAAAAAGACTATGCTTCTATTGTTCGTATAGCGCATATCTACATAACTGCCCTTCGGTACATTGGCGCTTACGCCTTAGCTGAGCTAGCTGCAACGATTGAGCTAACGATAAAGCGTAATGAACATGAAAGTGCAGCTGGTTTTAGCGATCAGTTGGAAGCACTTTACACAGCATTGGTAGAGATGAATGCGAAAGTTGAGGGAATGGTGAAGTAAAGCCTTTCAGGCTGGGAGAAGAGAAATTAAGAAAAACAATGCCCGCACAATAAATGCAGGCACAGTAGTATACACGTTGAGCCAACCGCTCCTGATTATTACTCGTCTGACTCTTGCGAGGCATACTCATTTTTCATAAGCCACGCATACGCCGTTGTAAAAGCGGTTTCTTGAAACTGTTTTAAACCCGTGTCAGAAAATGGCACTGCAAGCGGATTTCTGCGCAGCGACTCTTTAATATCTGTTGGGCTAAATACTACAACTCGAAGCCCTTCAATCAATTCAATGGCAGCTTCTAACTTGAAGCCAATTGCACTACCTGCAAATTTACCTTTGCTTTGACGCTGACGAATTATTACTGCATCAATTTTGTAGTCTTCTACAAGTTTAGCAAAGGTACTTTGGAAGCTCTTTAGCCCCTTTGCACTGGTATCGGCAAGCGTTAAACGGCGCGTACGGCAATCTGGCAAATGAAACAAGCCGTCTGCTAGCGACACCAAACTAACAATTGCTTCATTACCTTTTAAATCTACACCACAGACTTTCATATTTATTCCTAATTACGTTTGTCCGGCATTATAACGCGTTTCACTGCATTTGAGTCATTCAGTCGGTCAGCTTCAACCTTTTAAAAGAGGTTTTAGCTTAGTACCGACTGAATTGTGTCTTTTGACAGGGGCTTCACGAAATGCTGATCGAACCCTGCCGCTTGGGAGTCCTCTACATATTTTTCTGAGCCCCACCCGCTTTGAGAATAAAACTTAACATTCTCTGATTCAGGTAAGGCTTTCAGCATTTTAACCAGCTCATAACCGTCAATATCTGGCATACCGATATCAAGAAATACGAAGTTAGGTTTAAACGCCTTGAATTCAGCGACAGCCTCTTTAGGAGAAGTAATACCTAGGGCAGTCACTCCCATAGACTCAGCTAATAAGCAATATGCATCTATAAGATCGGCATTGTCGTCAACGAACATAACTTTGGTTTGGCTTTGAATAGTCGGCTTGGCTTCCTGATTGTCAGACTGCTCATAAGCCAATTTAGAGATGGGAAGTCTAACTTCAAAGGTACTTCCCCGGCCTAACCCTTCACTCATCACCGACACATCACCGTGATGCAGCATTACAAGTTTACTCACCAACGTAAGCCCTATTCCTAAACCGCCTTTAGTATGTGTAGAGTGCGCCTCAATTTGGGTAAACATATTAAACACGTCTTTAAGCCTGTCTTCAGGTATCCCCATGCCGTTATCTTTAACAGCAACGACAACCATGACACCTTCCTCTCTGATATCTACAGTTATCCTTCCCTGATCACTCGTATATTTAGCAGCATTGTGAATAATGTTTGAGAATATCTGACTTAAACGCGCTTTATCGCCATAAACCGTCACATCTTTTTCGAGATAATTTACGGTTATATTGTGTTTTTTCGCTTTTACCTGCTGATCAACAATTTCAAGGGAATCTGACAGCACGTCTTGAATACTCAATTTTTCAAACTCAAGCTTGACCTTACCTCGCGTAATACGCGATACATCCATCAAATCGTTGATAAGTTTTGACATGTATTCCGCTTGACGATTAATAATAGCCGTCACTCTTTTACGCGTTTTATCATCGTCAACCGTTTCTAAAATACTTGCGCCAGACATAATAGGCCCAAGCGGATTTCGCAATTCGTGAGCTAACGTGGCAAGAAATTCATTTCTGTAATTATCTTGCTTTTCAAGCTCTTGAATACTGATGTGCATACGTTCTTGCACATCAAGTGCATAAACAAGAAACATTCTATTCAGGCGATTGGCAGTATCGACATCCGCCCTATCAAAACTCGTTGAGCGCCCTTTTATAGTGCGGGTATGGATTGCGAAAGAAGCTCTGGGTTTAAGCCGCTGAGCTTTTGGTGCATCTTCAGACTTTTCATCTTCAGCGCCAATCCACTTTTGGACGCGGTGGGTTTCCTTCCTGAACCAGGCGGTAAAGTACTGCTTCTTTTCAAACAGTGGAATAATCATTATGCCAGCAATACCGTACTGTCGTGCTTCTGGGTAATCCTCATAAAGCGCGTCGTTGGTATATGGGAACCCGCCTTGGCTGCTTGCTTTGGAAAAAATTTCCTTGATGAGTTCTATCGGTAAAGTAGAACCGAGGGTAATGGTCTCGTACTGAGAATAATAAACAAACCCTGAACTATTAAGCGCGTCTAAAAAAGCGCGCTCGCCACTTTTGACTACACGGCTAATAGGATTTGCTGGACCGATTCTATCCAACATCGCATCAACAGCTTTATCCGTAACATGCTTTTTGCGTTTCGCAATCTCTTCTTCTTTCGCCAACAAATGCCAGCTGAACAGTTGACTTAAATTCTCACATTGCAGTCGTACATCTTGTGGAATATAACAAGCCTCGCGATGGTGGCAAGAAATTAGCCCGTAAAGCTCGCCGTCCGTTACTAAAGAGATCGAAAATGAAGCCCGCAAACCTTGGTTTCTAATGTATTGAAGATGAATAGGTGAAAAGGTTCGCAGCAGCGAGCGAGTGAGATCCAGCGGCTCTCTGCCTGACGCTTCGGTCGACGGAACTAGCTTTGCAGGAAGTAACTCAGTATCAGGGGTTAGTCTTACCCAGTTAGTTTTGTAAAGCGCTCTAGCCTGTGCAGGAATATCTGACGCAGGAAAGTACAAGTCTTGATATGAGTCCATATCATCGGCTTTAGCTTCTGCAATAACTTTCCCCGAGTAGTCGTCATTGAATTTGTAAAGTACTACCCTGTCCATATTTGTGAGATACCGAATGGTCGAGACCATTTCTTGGGCCATCTCTTTTAGTGACGTCATTTCTTTAAAGCGCGGAGCAATAGACATAGCATAGAGTTTGATAAATTGCTCTGCGCTATAAGTATCTCTGAATTCAGTAGCGGGCTCTAGCTCAACAACATAGTTGTGACCGGAATCATACACCACCGCCAAATAATCTATCGCCGCTCCTTCCTCTAACATCGAGGCTTTTAAATGAAGCTTAATAGGCAGCCTAATCTTGGTTTTTGTAACCCTATCAAACGTCTCTTCAAGAAATGCCCGTTCATTCGTGTCAGATGAGAGTATTTCTAAAAAATGTTTACCAATGAGCGGCTCAGTGAACACTGACTCGCAGTTGTCACTGACAATCGAAATCTTCAAGTCCTTGTAATTAAAAGCAATAAGAAAACCATAACTTTGTATACTTTCGGGAATATGTATTGGCTCGTCTTCGCAACGTTCAAAGTTAATGTTTTTGGGGGGCTGTGACATGAGGATCCTGAGGTTTGAATAGATTAACTTATACTTTCGTCTAAAGAGCAACGTATCACATTGCTCAACGGGTTGATACTAAACTCCTATATTGATTGCTCATGGCGTAAAGGTGCTCGCAGATACACCTAAAACCATTTGCGAAACCATCTTGTTCTTGCAACACATTTTTCCTTTAGATTGTAAAAATGTGGCCCAACTTAGAAAAAGCGTCATTTAAAAGAAAAAGGCTTTAAAAAGTCATTCAAAAACAAGACCTTATGAAGTTATCGCAGCTTGAGAGCACATATCATCACTTATCGATGTGTACTTATGTACCCTCAAAGCTTACGCTTCAGCCTCATTTTGCTTACATAGCGTCTAGTTTAGTGAATTGAGCTTTATCAGCCTTCCGCCTTCTTTATCTTCAAGCACATAGATATTGCCCTTACTGTCTTGCTCAACCTCGCGTACTCGCTTACCCCATTCGTAGCGCTCTGCTTCTTCAACCTTCCAGTTGCCTTCATCGTCTTTATTAAATGCAACTCGAACCAGCGCTTTTGAAGACAAACCGCCTATAAAACCATTTCCCTTCCAGTCGCTAAACTTATCGCCTTTGTAAATGATAAAACCGGCAGGACTAATGGCAGGCACCCATGCCAATTCAGGCGACTTAAAGATGGGGTAGTCTTCGTGGTTAGGAATTTTCACGCCTGAGTAATGGTCGCCCTGCGACACTGCTGGGTAACCATAGTTGCGACCTCGTTCAATAATATTAAGTTCGTCGCCATGGCGCGGCCCCATTTCATGAGCCCATAAATTACCTTTCTCATCAAAATCGATGCCTAGCGGATTGCGGTGACCTAATGTCCAGATTTGTTCTGTTACGTTGCCTTGACCATAAAACGGATTATCTTCAGGTACGCTACCGTCGTCGTTTAAGCGCAGCACCTTACCTAAGTTCATCGCCATGTTTTGTGCTGGCGTGAATTTCTGGCGCTCACCCGAGGTGATAAATAAATGGCCATCAGGTGAAAACGCCATGCGGTGAGAGTAATGCCCATTCCCCGTCACCTTCGGCGACTGACGCCAAATTAGCTCTCTATCAGTCAGCTTCGCGCCACTATCAGATAAGGTAAGCGTGGCTCGCTCTATCACCGCACCGCTGAACGCATCGTCTTTTTCATCTCGTTCAATGTACGAAATATAAATGGTGTTATTCGACGCAAAGTCAGGGTGAATAATGACATCACCTAAACCGCCTTGCCCGCGCGCAGTAACACTTGGCACATTACTAATAGCAAAACGCTTCTGCTGTTTTTCATCAAGCAGCCATAAAGTGCCAGCTTTTTCCGTTACCAAGCTGTGCCCGTCTGGCAAAAATGTCATAGCCCAGGGGTTATCGAAGGACGCCTGAACATTACCCGTTACAGTAGTGCCCTTACTGCCCTTCATTTCAATTTGTTCAGATGCTTTCGACTGAGCAAAGGTAAAAAAAGAGGTGGCAAAAAGCGTAACCAATAGTGCGGCTTTCCGACTCTTGCTGGTTTTGTGCGTGCTTGTTGTTTGCATTAAGTTCTAGCCTTTTTGAGGGTTTGCGTACTGCTGGTTGCACGTTAAGACGTTAATTGCACGTAAACGGGCGGCGCAAAGGGTTTCAGTTAGCATTGGTTACGTAGATTTAATTAAACAGGTTTATATTATTGACTTGGTTTCGCTATTCGTGTTTGTGAGTCGTGCGCGCTTTTCCTAAACTTTCTTTAATGCAGCGACACTTTACTAAAATACCGCCTGTGTTATTTTCCAAGAAGTTTAAGCAACGAAGATAAGGAGGTGATCATATGTCTAGAGTTAAGGTATTTGAACAGGCAGCTATGAGTGAGGGTCGTTCTAGCTAATACCAATTGCATTAATTAATTGACCAACTTTATCCACTCTCTCCAACAGAGATTTTTGACTCGTTCAACATCCGCAATGAATGTATTCCAAGCGCGAGAGACCTGTTCCACTATTTCTTCGTAA
>NZ_JAKREY010000034.1:0-14016 GCF_022348265.1 Alteromonas sp. Cnat3-28 | reverse complement strand
GACACTCTTAACGAGTGCCCACACAGATTGTCTTGTCTAAATTTTTAAAGAACATTCACTTGAAGCCGTTGCTTCTTAGTGACTCACCCTGTTCGAGTGAGGTGCGCATTATACGCTGGAAGTTTTCCTTGTCAACACTTTTTGAAAATTTATTTTCTGAAGCGTTTCTTCTAAACTCCCGTCTTTACTGGCCTATAAAGGTAGTAGAGACTTACTTCAAGAGGCTTGCTGTTTTGCTTTTCCCCCGAAGCGGATGCGCATTTTAGGGAAATGAGCGCTCACGTCAACACTTATTTTAAAAAAAGTGTCATATTCGTTTTGAACGCTCAAAATACCAACTATTTCCAGTATTTCAGCTTATTCCTTAACCTGAACTTGCGCCACAGGTTAAGCGGCTTAGCTTTTATCTTACCTTTATAGTTACTATTAAAGTCATCGACTGCATCTAAAATACGTTCGCAATTATGTCCATCTCTATAGGCTTCATGATAATGGGCAAAGTCATCAACCTCTTTCATTAATGATGCTGGTCGCGTTAATGCAGTTTCAATGGCATTTTCTACTTCGCTTACTTCTGTGACATTAAGTAAATGTTGTCCAGGGTTTGTATTGCGATAAGTGACAACAGGTTTGTTCATCATCATAAACTCTAAAATTATAGAGCTGCTGTCACACAACATGACATCTGATTGCTGAAAGTCTTCAAGACGCACATTATCGACAAAGGTAACGTTACTATATTCATCTGCCAGCGCACGATATCTATCTAATAGTGCTTGATCGTTGAGTTTGGGATGAAATGTTAAACGCCAATTCCATTTCTTTTCTTTCACTAACCTACTAATTGTATCGACAAGTACAGGAGCTGAGGTAATGCCTTTAGAAAAAGTGGTGGCGTAGAGAATAGTGGGAACATCGTTTTCCTTCTTATATGAAGAAAAGTAGTCATCCACTTTAGCCCAACCTGTTTGATACACTTTAAAAAACTGATGCTTTGCTTCAAGCTGCTTAAAATACTCTGTGCTACTTGGCCCCTGAGTACAGTACATATCAAACCACCCGCGAATAGAGAAGTGATCATCTGTAGCGCTACTCTTCTCCCCTCGCTTGCCAATCGGATAACCGTGAAAGACTGATACCTTTATACCTGGCAAAAAGTGATAGATGATATTTCCACACGCAAATATGGCTAAGGGGTTGTATTCAATAACATCATTAATAGTATGAAGGCGAATTTCATCAGGCTTCAATAGATCGGGACATTCTCCTTCCAAAAACCACGCTACTTCGTCACCTCTAGCTCTAATGGCCTCTTGTAGTGGTCTATAAATAGGATACGCATAGGAAAGGGCAGTGAAAAATACATAGCGCTTGGGCATTACAACGTCTCGATAAATTCTATTAGCAAACTACATTATCATTTTTCTCTTTGTGATTTACTACCCTCCTCTTCGCGTGTTGCAACGTAGGATAGTTATCTGATGCTTAAAGCATTACAGGTAGGCTCTGTAACCACCCTACTAGTACCAACTCATCGGCATTGCTGTTAGAGTTTGCGTAATTCACTTTCTGCGCAATTTATATGAGTGTGTAATGCATAAATCGATTGATAGTTTTAAAGGTGTTTCTCCTACATTAGGAAAGAATGTCTATGTTGATGGCTCGGCAAGAATCGTCGGTGATGTAGTTTTAGAAGATGATGCGAGTATTTGGCCGCTGGTTGCAGCTCGTGGCGACGTGAACAAAATTCGTATTGGTGCCCGTTCTAATATTCAAGATGGCAGTGTTTTACACGTTACCCGTAAATCTGAGAAAAACCCCAACGGCTTCCCACTTATTATTGGTGAGGACGTTACCGTTGGGCATAAGTGTATGCTGCACGGCTGCCAGTTGGGTAATCGAATTCTCGTTGGCATGGGCGCTATTGTAATGGATGGTGTTGTTGTTGAAGACGATGTGTTTATTGGTGCAGGTACATTAGTACCGCCGAACAAAAGGTTAGAAAGCGGATTTCTTTACGTGGGAAACCCCATGCAAAAGAAAAGGCCGCTCAACGACGCCGAAATGGCATTCCTGAAACAATCTGCCGTTAACTATGTTGTATTGAAAGATGAGTACCTTGAAGAAGCGAACTAGTTTCGCTTCTCACCTTGCTCAACGATAGCCCTGACACGTTTTACAATATCTGAAGTATCGGGGCGCTTTTGTGTCCATATGTAGAAAGCTTCAGCCGCTTGCTCAACCAGCATCCCTAATCCATCTATTTGCGTTTTGACACCAAGTTCGGCCGCATCTCTCATAAAGCGCGTGGGTGAGTTTTTATAAACCATGTCGTACACCACTTCACAGTTTTGTAAAACACCATCATTTAAACGGCACGGCAATTCATTGCTTAAACTGGCGGCTGTTGAATTAATAATAATATGAGGCGCAACATCTGCGATATCCTCAAGCGCGACCACCTGCACTTTAGCGTTAGAGGCAGCATTTACTACTTCCTCAGCTTTTGCTTTGGTTCTATTTGCAATGGTTAAAGAAGCGGCCCCTGCTTTTATTAACGGGGAGATTACGCCACGGGCTGCGCCGCCGGCACCAATAAGCAACACGCGCTTACCCTTAATTTCCACACCGCTGTTAAGCAGATCGTTTACCAGCCCTACACCATCAGTGTTGTATCCCCACACTTCACCGCTGTCACCATTCATTAGCGTATTAACAGCTTGTGCATCTTTGGCTGCTTGGTCATCTACCTTTGCCAAGTTGAATGCATCAAGCTTAAAAGGCATAGTGACGTTACAACCTACCGCGCCTTCCTGAGCTAAAAACGCGTTGGCGGCATCTACAAAACCATCTACTGGCGCAAGTATCTTTTCATAAGAAATCTTTTCTCCCACTTGTTCAGCAAACATTTGATGGATAGTTGGTGATAAACTCTGTGCAATAGGATTTCCGAATACAGCGAATTTTTTCATGGGAATACGAGACTTATTTAATATAAAGAAGAAAAGCGATAATCGTGCTTCGCAGAGTACACCATATGAACGTATAGGTGGAGAGGAGAAAGTACGGGAATTAGCAAATACGTTTTACGACATAATGGAAACCGATCCACTCGCCAATGAACTGCTAGCTATTCACCCCCAGCCATTAGACAGAATTCGCCACGTGTTCTTTCTCTATTTAAGTTTATGGCTTGGTGGTCCTGATGATTATCAGCAGCAGTATGGCCACCCGCGTCTGCGTGCACGCCACCTACCTTATACCGTAACACCGGAGTTAAAAGCGCAGTGGATGTATTGCATGCGAAAAGCCATGTTTAAAACGGTTGAAGATATCGCCTTAGCTCAACAGTTGATAGACGCACTTGATCAACTCGCCAATCACATGGTGAATACAAAATAAAAAAGCGCGTTGAAAGGATTAACCTTTTAACGCGCAACTCCCCTGTTACTGTCTACGCTCTTTATGGCGCATAAAGTAGTGCAATTGTGAAAGCCTAATAGTTAATAAGGCGTAGAACTAATAATTAGAATGTGTAACCCACCGATAAGGTATACACCCAAGGATCTATTTCAATATCACTTACCTTTCCAGCAGCATCACCCACTTTGAAGGTTGCTTCGGTATCTATATCAATGAATCGAACCGATGCATTGACATGCCATTTGGTATCAATTTGGTAATCCATTCCCACCTGTGCTGACAAGCCAAATGAATTATCAAGCGAAAGGTCGCTTAAGCCAGCTGTTTCATTCGCACCTGTAAACTCTTCATCAAAGATAAAGGTATAGTTGATACCTGCACCAATGTACGGCTGAAACGCAGAGCTGGCATCATTAAAATAGTAGTTTGCGGTAAGGGTAGGTGGAAGGTGCGTGACTTCTCCAAGCTGGTTACCCGTCCCTAACGGGTCAGCAACAGAAAAATTAACGTCGTGCTTAAAGGGCGTTGCGGCAAGCAGCTCAATATTAATATTGTCAGTAATAAAGTACGCTACGTTTAGACCTAGCTGAGTATCGTTATCGATATTAAGAGCCACGCCAAGATCAGTTCCACCCGCGACGATGTTAGACGTCGATTCGTCAGGAGCAACGGTCGTAAGACCGCCACGAACAATCCAGTCGCCCTGCTGGTGAGCGCTAGCTAAAGGTGAGAGTGCAGCAAGTGTAAGGCAAAGTGCAGATGCAGATAAAAAGTGTTTGCGCATGATGTGTCTCTTTTGTGTTTAACTAAGATGGCGCTACTTTACGCCTGTGGTTAAGAGAAACATTGATCCAGCGCAAGTTTGATAACTCACTGAAACACAGATGATATTCCACCTTGATGTAGATCAAAAAAAACGCCGCATTAACGTTAATACGGCGTTTTTTAGTCATTAAAGATGAAAGCTGCTATCGGCGGTCCGCGTAAGGATTTAAGCGCAGCCTTATTTAATAATTAATCACCAATCAGTAGGTTTTAACCAGTCTGTCAGCTTGGCTTCGGCGCTACCCGGTGCAGGTGTATAACAATACTCCCAGCGCGCGAGCGGCGGCATCGACATTAGAATTGATTCAGTACGCCCGCCGGTTTGCAGTCCAAATAAAGTGCCCCGGTCGAATACAAGGTTAAACTCAACGTAGCGGCCCCGGCGGTAAAGTTGGAAATCACGCTCTCTTTCGCCGAAATCGGTTTGCTTACGACGTTCAACAATAGGAACGTAAGCATCGATGAAGCCATTACCAACAGCCTGCATATATGCAAATGACTGTTCAAAGCCCCATTCATTCAGGTCGTCGAAGAATAAACCGCCCACTCCGCGAGTTTCATTGCGATGCTTTAAGTAAAAGTAGTCGTCGCACCACTTTTTGTACTTAGGGTAAACATCATCGCCAAACGGCTTACATAATTTTTTAGCAGTATCATGCCAGTGTAAAACGTCATCTTTAAACGGATAAAATGGCGTCAAGTCGAAGCCGCCGCCAAACCACCAGATAGGTGCCTCGTCCTCTTTTTCTGCAATGAAAAAGCGAACATTAGCATGTGACGTTGGGATATAAGGGTTATGTGGATGAATAACGAGTGATACACCCATTGCTTGAAAGTTTCTTCCCGCAAGCTCAGGCCGATTAGCCGTTGCTGAAGCCGGCATTTGACTGCCAAACACATGAGAAAAGTTAACGCCGCCTTGTTCAATCACCGCACCATTTTTTAGTACTCGAGAACGGCCACCGCCACCTTCTTCTCGCTGCCAGCTGTCTTCAACAAACTGGCCCTTACCATCGGCAAGTTCAAGGGTCTGGCAAATGGTGTCTTGCAGCCCTAGTAAATAGCTTTTTACTTGTTCTATTACTTCAGCGGCATTTTTACCGTCCAGTAATTCTGCTGATGTCATGCTCTTATTACCTCTGCTGTGTCACCATCGCGAATGGTACTGGGTTTAGTTGCACCGCCTACTTCTCCTTCAACATAGAAAACGGAATCAGCGAATACGGCTTTTGCTTCTTCAGTAGTGGTGGCTGGCGGTTGGCCGGTCAGGTTAGCGCTTGTAGAAACTAACGGTTTACCTAACTTGTTGCACAATTCCACTACTACAGGGTGATTAGTTACGCGCACCGCTATTTTACTATGCTTGCCGGTTAACCAAACTGGCGCAGATGACGACTTAGGTAATAGCCAAGTATTAGGGCCTGGCCAGCTCGAAAAAATATCGGTGCGTCTGTCAGGGCGAATGGCGTTGTCGTTAACATAAGGCAGTAGCTGACTGTAGTTTGCTGCAATCAATATCACGCCCTTTTCTACCGGTCGCTGTTTTATCTCTAACAGCGCATTTACAGCGGCTTCATTGTCGGGGTCACATCCGATGCCCATTACCGCTTCGGTTGGATAAACGATTAAACTGCCAGCTTGGAATGCGGCAACAACAGGGTCTACTTCAGGTGAGTTAGCCTCAACGGGGGTAAACGTGTTTACGTTCCCATTTTGGATATCAGACATGGTTTTAATCTCTACGTATAGTTCTTCTTTAGTTGTTCGTATAATTACTTTTTAAAGCCACAACTAGGCTGAGGACACTGTAAATGTCCCTTTTTGTCTATCAATACTCCCCAACCGCAGTCTGGGCAGCTTTCATTAACCGGCGTGAAATTTAGCACATATCGACATTGTGGATAATGGTTGCACGCAAAAAACTGTTTGCCATATTTGTTAGTACGCGAGATTAGATGCCCTTTCTTACACTTTGGACAATCCACCAAAGTATCTTCTTTTTCTTTAATGGGCTCTATGTGATGGCATGAAGGAAAATTGGTACAGCCGATAAACATGCCAAACCGCCCTTTCTTTATGGCTAAGTCGGATGCGCATTCAGGGCAGGCTACACCGTCTAAGGTTTTCAGTATGGTGGTTTGTTTATCGTGAAGTGGCTTACTAAAGCTACATTCCGGATAGCCCGTACACCCAATAAAAGGGCCGGATTTACTGTTCTTTATATGAAGAGGTTTACCGCACTCGGGGCAATCTCCGAAATTATCATCGAGAGCATGCTCGTGCGCTGAAAAGAGTGAATGGTCTATTTTAGACATGTATTGGACGTTAAGGCCTTAAACGCGCTGCAATTTCACAGCGCATTTTTAAGTAAAGATTCAAATACCAGTGACTACAACTGCATTAATGCAGAACACCATCTGGCTCTTCGAACAAAAGATCTTCCATTTGTGCGTAGGCTTTCTCTTTGCCAGGTACGTTGAATAGTACCATTAGCACAACCCACTTCAGGTCTTCCAAGCAAAATTCATTGGAATCAATTTCCATAACGCGATCTATAACCATTTCGCGTGTGGAGGCATCCAACACATTAACCTGTTCTAAGAACATAAGAAAACCGCGACATTCCACATCTAAACGCATTTGTTCTTCATGCGTGTAAATACGGCTTAAGCTAGTGCTAATACCTTTGCAAAAGTACGGTTTGATGTCCGTCTCTTGCAGTGCCGCTAACTTTTCTAACCATGCGAGGGCTTTATAAATCTCATCGTGATGAAATCCTGCGCGCACAAGCTCTTCCGTTAACTCGTCTTGGTCAACACGAATTTCCGTTTCACTGTGAATGAAGTTTTCAAACAGATACATGAGGATATCGAACATATTATTTTCCCCTCAATTTAACGTAACCACCAGGGACAGCGGCCACTAAACCACGCAACTCATATTCTAATAATGATGCCATTGCTTGCGATACAGATAAGGCATTGCGCTGGGCTATGACATCAATAGCGGTGATGTCATAATCCACACTAGCTAATAATTTATCGGTTGCCAAGCTATTCGCTGTACTTTTTTCGTTTTGCTCGTCAACATTCAAGCCTAGTTGTTCCGGCTGAACGCCAACTTCATCTAGAATATCGCTTATATTTGTTACTAATTTGGCGCCCTGTTGGATTAACCAGTGGCAACCTTCAGCGTAAACGTTAGCGATATTGCCTGGCACAGCGAATACTTCTCGCCCCATATCTGCGGCCAAATTCGCAGTTATCAAGGTGCCACTCTTAATTTTTGCCTCTACCACTAAGGTTCCAAGGGATAACGCTGCGATAATTCGATTTCGCCTTGGAAAATGCCAAGGCTTAGGTCCCTGCCCCGGAAAAAACTCTGTAACGGTGACACCTCCGTCATTGTTGATAGCTTCATAGAGCTTACTATTTTTAGCCGGATATACCTTTTCAGGTCCCGTACCCATTACCGCAATGGTTCCGGTGCTACCAGACAGGGCGCCTTGGTGTGCGGCGCTATCAATGCCCATGGCAAGGCCGCTCGTCACTACAACTCCGCTACTAGATAACCCATAAGCAATGTCGGTTGCGGTACGCTTACCCTGAAGGCTGGCCCTTCTGCTTCCCACTATAGCAATCTGTGGTTTTTGAAATAGCGCTTTGTTTCCCGTGGCAAATAGCGCGAGGGGCGGACTATCCAATTGCTTAAGTAATTCTGGATAGTGAGGCGATGACAACGGCACGATGTGTCTATTGTCGCTCGCTTGCAGCCAGTTTATTGCTGCATCAATAAGAGGCGGTGAAATGTTGTTGGTGAGTTGTTTAACCTCGTTAGGCAGCGAAGACGTGTTGCTGCCTAAATCGACAGTAGAAAGTTGATATTTTTCGAGAGCCTGTAGCCATAGTTTAGGTGAAACACGCTGAGCGGAAGCCAGCGCTATCCATGCTAATGCTTCGCTGTCTAACTGAGAAGATTGTGGTGCCATTATCGCTCCTAATGCGAGCGACAATGAACCATGCAACGTTTAAGGCTTGGCGACAATGAAGCCGCGCTTTATCCCCTTATTCGCTCGCGTAATTAATCCGTAACTTGCCGCATCAAATGTTTTAAACACAACAACTTCACCTACTTTAAGCGCGGGTTGCGATACTGTATCGATAAACCACTCACCACCAGTGTTAGCGCCGGGTTCATCTACATAGCGTGGACTTTCTTCGTCAATAATGGCTGGACCTTGTGAGTAGAGCCCCAGCACCGTACCTGGCGCTACTTCCATACTGCCTAAATCAAGAATGACAACGTCGTATTTGCCAAGTAAATCGTGATCATGCAAATCTCCAACTATTGCGCCTCGCTGCGAAGTAGCCGGAACAAGTTCAAAGCCTTCAGGATGTTCAAATCCACCCGCCATTAACTTATCACCGCGCTTAGCTTCTTGGTTCGCATCGTCGATGAAAAGCAACATCGTGTTGCTACCTTCATCTTTTTCCACTAGTGAAGCTGTTGAAACATGGGTAACTTGAATACCAAGGATTTCCCCATCAAGATTTCTAATCGTAGCGTGCTTTCTTACTACTCGGTACTGATCGTCGGTACTGAATTGTTGCTGGCTTAACACAAAATCATCAGACGCAAACCTTACGTTTCCATCCTGATTACCCAGCAATTTAGGTAGCGAAGCATAGCTTTCCTCGTCTAGCAGCATATGTTGTCTAATGAATGGAGAAATAGATGTCCACGACAACACATCAACAGGCTTCGGTTTTACTCGCTTATCGGTAGCCGGAGAAAGCTTATAGGAAGGTTTGTCGCGCTTTACACTTAATACAGGCTGCCCATCAACATACCCAACGACGATAACATCGCCCGGGTAAATAAGGTGTGGATTGTCGATTTGGGTGTTGGTTCGCCATAATTCAGGCCAGAGCCAAGGCTCGTTGAGAAAGACGTTAGCGATTGCCCATAGCGTGTCTCCACGCTTTACTGTGTAGGTTTCTGGCGCGCTCTCTTTTAGCTGCAGCGCAAAGGTAGGCAAAGAAAGCAGTGCACCTAAGATAAACAATGCTGCACGACGCGCGTAAATCAATCGCTTTTTCAAATTAACCACCTGCAAATTATTCACTGTCACTTATTGTTGATTTTTCAGACAATAGCACTATATCGGCATAACTAGGTATTCTAATAGGGTTTCGGTAAAAAACTGCACGAAACAGCCCGATATACGTTAGAATAGTAACTTAATAAGCACTGTAAAGTGTGCTGGCAATTAGATCGTATATGAATTTATACAGCGAAAAGGTGAAGTAAGCGAGAAATGGCAATTTTAGACGTATTAAGTTTTCCTGATGAACGTCTTCGCACGGTAGCTAAGCCGGTTGAAGAGGTTAACGACGAAATTAAACAATTGGTATCGGACATGTTCGAAACCATGAAAGACGAGAACGGTATTGGCCTTGCTGCAACGCAAGTTAACCGCCACGTTCAAGTTGTTGTAATGGACGTATCGGAAGATCAAAACGAGCCACGCGTATTTATTAACCCTGAAATCATTCGTAAAGATGGCTCCACGATTAGCGAAGAAGGCTGTTTATCAGTGCCGGGTAATTACGCGAAAGTTGAGCGCGCCGAAGCAATTACCGTAAAAGCGCTAGATCAGAATGGCGAAAGCTTTGAGTTGGATGCAGAAGGTTTGTTAGCGATTTGTATTCAGCACGAGCTGGATCATCTAAAAGGCAAATTGTTTATTGATTACCTTTCACCGCTTAAGCGCCAACGTATTCGTAAAAAGCTTGAGAAAGAAGCGCGTCTTGCTGCAAAAGCCTAAGGAATAACGTGACAACTCCATTGAAAGTGATTTTTGCCGGTACTCCGGATTTTGCAGCTAAACATCTATCAGCGTTACTCGAGAGCGAGCACGAAGTCATTGCTGTTTACACTCAGCCTGATAGACCCGCAGGGCGAGGTAAAAAGCTTACCGCCAGTCCGGTTAAAGTATTAGCAGAAGAAAACGCCATTCCAGTTTACCAGCCTCAGTCGCTTAAAGCTCAAGACGCTCAGGAAGAATTAGCCTCGCTCAATGCCGATTTAATGGTAGTTGTTGCTTATGGACTGATACTGCCTACCTCGGTGTTAAATGCACCTAAGCTAGGGTGCATTAACGTGCACGGCTCTATTCTGCCCAAGTGGCGAGGCGCGGCACCAATACAGCGTTCAATCTGGGCGGGTGACGCTGAGACCGGCGTAACCATAATGCAAATGGACGAAGGTTTAGATACGGGTGACATGCTTCACATAGCAACATTACCTATTACCTCTGAAGATACCAGCGCCACCTTATATGAAAAGCTAGCAGAGTTAGGACCACAAGCGTTGGTTGAGGTCGTTAATGAATTTGATCGTTACACGCCCACCAAACAAGACGACTCTCAAGCGACCTACGCGAAAAAGCTATCAAAAGAAGAAGCCCTGATTAATTGGGCAGACGATGCTGAGCAAATAGAGCGAAATATCCGCGCCTTCAACCCTTGGCCTGTAGCGTGGATGCAGGTCGAAGATCAGAACATTAAAGTATGGTCTGCCAGCGTTGTTCCTTTAAATAAAGGTGCCACGCCAGGTACGGTAATCAGTGCCAATAAAGAGGGCATTACTATCGCTACGGGACGCGATGCGCTTTGCATTACATCCCTTCAAATTCCTGGCAAAAAGGCGCTTCCAGCGTCAGACGTTATCAATGCTCGCCAAACGTGGTTTGAAGTGGGCCGTTGTCTGACACAAGCGGACTAAACGTGAAACAATTACCCCTTCCCAAACAAAAAAACCTGCGTGCAGATTGTGCGTGGGTCATCTATCAAATTTTAGAGCAAGGCAAGTCATCGCGTGAGTGCTTAGAACGCGTTCAGCGCAGACACAACGCCAAAGATAACGCATGGATTCAAGAGATGTCACTAGGGGTAATGCGTCGCCTTCCCCTTTTACAGCACTGGCTGCGCTCTTTGTTAGATAGGCCTCTAAAAGGCAACAAGAAAGTCATAGAACATCTTATTCTTCTTGGTTTGTACCAGCTTAATTTTTCCCGCGTTAGCAACCACGCAGCCGTTGGCGAAACCGTCGCCGCAGCATCTTATTTAAATGCCGCAGGGTTAAAAGGGTTAGTTAATGCGGTACTGCGTAATTTTCAGCGAGAGAACCTTGCAGACAAACCTGTAGACGACGCAATCATAAACAGCGGCTTGCCAAAGTGGTTGTTTAAGGCAATAGAGAACGCCTATGGTGACGACGCCGAGCAGGTTCGTAACGAAACGAATGCCATGGCCCCCATTTGGCTTCGTGTAAATAAGTTGCAAACATCGTTGGCAGCATTTACTCAGGCGTTAGATAAAGCAGGGGTTGAATATACCCTTAGCGCAGACCATGCTGATGCCGTAATTCTGACTAAGCGAGAAGACATTACTGCCCTGCCTGGTTTTGAAAAAGGTCACTTTGCGGTACAAGATGGGGCAGCGCAATTAGCTGCGCATTACCTAGAGCCTCAAGCGAACGAACGCATTCTAGACTGTTGCGCCGCACCAGGCGGAAAAACAGGGCACATTGTTGAGTCTGCACCTGATACACAGTACGTATTAGCGCTTGATGCTGATGCTACACGCCTAAAACGGGTAGAAGAAAACATGACTCGCCTTAAGCACACTGTCGATATCAAGCAAGGTGATGCAGCTAATCCTGATACCTGGTGGGACGGAAAGCCCTTCGACAGAATATTACTGGATGCCCCCTGCTCTGCTACCGGCGTGATTCGACGTCACCCAGATATTCGCTGGCTTCGAAAAGCCAATGACATCGACAATTTAGCACAGCTTCAACGGCGCATATTAGAAACATTGTGGGGTCTATTAAAGCCAAGCGGCACGCTGCTTTATGCGACATGTTCTATTTTGCCAAAAGAGAACATCGCGCAAATACAGCAGTTTCTCGCCGACACTCCAGATGCCTCGTTATCGCCCATAGTGAAAACAGAAACCGTTGATAAACCCGGGCGCCAGATAACGCCAGGAGAGCAACAAATGGATGGTTTCTATTATGCGAGGCTGGTAAAGTCAGTAGACTGAGTTCAATAGTTGTGCAACGTCACTCAGTTAAGACTTGCACGAATATGAAGGCAAAATAATAACGATGAAGATCATCATTTTAGGGGCCGGCCAAGTAGGCGGAACACTTGCTGAAAACTTAGTGGGTGAGAATAACGAAATAACGGTTATTGACTCTGACCCCACTATATTACGCGCACTTCAAGACCGTCTTGATTTACAAGTAGTAACAGGCGTGGGATCACACCCTGACGTGTTGCGTAAGGCCGGTGCGGAAGATGCAGATATGCTGATTGCCGTAACCAATAGTGATGAAAGCAATATGTTGGCCTGTCAGGTGGCCTACAGCCTATTTAAAACCCCCACTAAAATCGCTCGCGTACGCTCTGAACAGTACATCATTTACCAAGAGCAGCTATATAAGCAGCAAGACATTCCCGTTGACCACATTATCGCTCCTGAGCAGTTGGTAACTAAGGCCATCAAACGTCTTATCGACTACCCGGGTGCACTTCAGGTGGTTGAGTTTGCTGAAGGCAAAGCCAGCCTTGTTGCGGTTAAAGCCTATTACGGTGGCTTACTGGTAGGCCACGCGTTATCTGCGCTTAAAGACCACATGCCTAACGTTGAAACTCGGGTTGCTGCCATTTACCGACGCGGCCGCCCTATTCGCCCGTTAGGTACCACGGTTATTGAGGCCGATGATGAAGTGTTCTTTATTGCCGCTACCAAGCACATTCGCGCAGTAATGAGTGAGCTTCAAAAGCTCGAATCAAGCTACAAACGAATTATGATAGCCGGTGGTGGCTTGATTGGTGCAGGCCTAGCGAAAAAGTTAGAGCACAATCATAACGTTAAGCTTATTGAATACAGCCCAGAAAGGGCCAAATATTTATCTGCGAACTTAGATAAAACCATTGTATTTAGCGGTGACGCGTCTGACCCTGAATTGCTAAGTGAAGAAAACATCGAGCAAGTTGACGCTTTCATAGCCGTTACCAACGACGATGAAGCGAATATCATGTCAGCCATGCTGGCAAAGCGTATGGGTGCACAAAAAGCCATGGTGCTTATCCAGCGAAGTGCTTATGTGGACTTGGTGCAAGGCGGGGAGATAGATATCGCGTTTTCACCTCAGCAAGCTACTATCTCGGCGCTACTGACTCACGTACGTCGCGGTGACATTGTAAACGTGTACTCATTACGACGAGGTGCTGCCGAGGCTATTGAAGCGATAGCGCACGGTGATGAAAATACCTCTAAGGTGGTTGGCAAACAAATAGGCGATATTAAACTACCGCCAGGTACCACGATTGGGGCTATTGTTCGAGACGATCAGGTGATTATTGCTCACAGCGATACCAAGATTGAAGCAAACGACCATGTAATTTTGTTCTTGGTTGATAAGAAGTACATCAACGACGTGGAAAAGCTGTTCCAACCCAGCGCATTTTTCTTTGGCTAGCGCTTTTGCAAAGCGTCATAGGCGCCGCAAGATTAAAAGTTGAAGACATAAAAATAAAGGGCGATATTTATCGCCCTTTTTTTAGCTCGTGTCCCGTCCTGAAATACGTTGACATAAAGAGGATTTCTTTATGACAACTTCAAGTAATCAAAGACCTAAGCGTACACAGCGTGATTACACCTTAGCTTTTAAATTGGGTGTAGTTGAGCGTGTAGA
>NZ_JAKREY010000033.1:0-14344 GCF_022348265.1 Alteromonas sp. Cnat3-28 | reverse complement strand
TATCACATGAAAAGATGATTTGCCTAAATCGATTCCAAGAACTTTAATAGTAGACATGATGGTTCGCCTCTTTGATTGCCTAACTCTAAGACTAGCTTAGAGGTGAGGCGGACCATCTAATTAAGCCGCTCGAGAGCGGCTTTTTTAAGACTTTGAAAAAAGTTAGCGATTAAACGCCAGCTTTCTCAACAACGTCAACTAGCATCCAAGATTTGCTCTTAGATAGTGGGCGACATTCACGTACTGTTACTACGTCACCTTTATTGCATACGTTGTTTTCGTCGTGGGCGTGAAGCTTAGTAGAGCGCTTGATGAACTTCCCGTAGATTGGGTGCTTAACAAAACGTTCAACTACAACAGTGATAGACTTATCCATCTTGTTGCTAACCACACGACCTTGTACTGTACGAATTTTTTGCTCAGTCATTACGCATCAGCCTTTTGAGTCAGAATGGTTTTAACACGCGCGATGTTACGACGTACTTTTCTCAACTGATCAGTTTTTTCAAGCTGACCTGTTGTGTGCTGCATGCGTAGGTTGAACTGTTCGCGTAGCAGGTTAATCAACTCTGCGTTCAGCTCTTCTACGCTCTTTTCTTTCAGTTCAGTCGCTTTCATTACATCACCGTCCGAGTTACAAAGGTTGTTTTAAATGGCAGTTTAGCCGCTGCCAATTCAAACGCTTCGCGTGCAAGATTTTCAGGAACACCTTCCATCTCGTATAGCACACGACCAGGCTGAATTTGGCATACCCAGTACTCAACGTTACCTTTACCTTTACCTTGACGCACTTCTAGAGGCTTCTCAGTAATTGGCTTGTCAGGGAAAACTCGAATCCAAATTTTACCTTGACGCTTAACGTGACGAGTCATAGCACGACGCGCTGCTTCGATTTGGCGCGCAGTCATTCGACCACGACCAACTGCTTTAAGGCCGTAAGTACCAAAGGCAACAGTATTACCCGCTGCTAAGCCGCGGTTGCGGCCTTTGTGCATCTTACGGAACTTCATGCGTTTTGGTTGTAACATGATTAGCCCTCTCGCTTAGCGTTGCGGCCTTTCTTCTTAGGTTGAGCAGCTGGTGCTTGCTCTTGAGTTGTAGGTAGACCACCTAGAACTTCACCTTTGAAGATCCATACTTTAACGCCGATGATACCGTAAGTAGTTGACGCTTCAGAGGTTGCGTAATCGATATCCGCACGGAAAGTGTGCAGAGGAACGCGACCTTCACGGTACCATTCAGAACGTGCAATCTCTGCTCCGCCCAAACGGCCGCTAACTTCAACTTTGATACCTTTCGCGCCTAGACGCATTGCGTTTTGTACTGCGCGCTTCATAGCACGACGGAACATAACACGACGCTCTAGCTGGCTAGAGATGCTGTCAGCTACTAGCTGGCCATCTAGCTCTGGCTTACGTACTTCAGCGATGTTGATCTGAGCTGGCACGCCGGCTAGCTTAGATACGTAGTTACGCAACTTCTCTACGTCTTCACCTTTCTTACCGATTACAACGCCTGGACGAGCAGTGTGAATAGTCACACGGATGCTCTTAGCAGGACGCTCGATCACGATTTTAGAAAGTGAAGCGTTCTTTAGTTGCTTAGTCAGATACTGACGTACCTGATGATCGTTATACAGGTTGTCTGCATAGTCTGCAGTATTAGCGTACCAGGTAGAAGTCCATGGTTTGCTGATACCCAGGCGTATACCTGTAGGATGTACCTTCTGTCCCATTATCTACTCCTAGTTATCCGCTACAACCACAGTGATGTGACTGCTGCGCTTGAAGATACGATCAGCACGGCCTTTAGCACGTGGCTTGATACGTTTCATAGTTGGACCTTCGTCAACGAAAACTTTAGACACGCGTAATTCGTCGATGTCTGCGCCTTCGTTGTGCTCTGCGTTAGCAATCGCAGATTCCAATACTTTCTTTACTAGCGCTGCGCTTTTCTTCGGGCTGTACGCAAGAAGCTCTAGAGCTTTCTCAACGTGCATTCCGCGAATTTGATCCGCAACCAAGCGTGCCTTTTGAGCCGACGTGCGGGCAAAACGGTGTTTAGCTAATGCTTCCATCTTCCTACCCCTTAACGTTTAGCTTTCTTATCCGCGACATGGCCGCGGTAAGTACGCGTTGGCGCAAATTCGCCCAACTTGTGGCCGACCATTTCGTCACTAATAATGACAGGTACATGTTGGCGACCGTTATGGACCGCAATGGTCAACCCAATCATATCTGGGATGATCATAGAACGACGAGACCAAGTTTTGATTGGTTTACGTTCGTTCTTTTCCACTGCAGCCTCTACCTTCTTCAGCAAGTGAAGGTCAATAAAAGGACCTTTCTTGAGAGAACGTGGCATGGTGAATCCTCGCTATTACTTGTTTCGACGACGTACGATAAGCTTATCAGTACGCTTGTTGCTTCGGGTTTTCTTACCTTTGGTAGGAACACCCCAAGGAGTTACTGGGTGACGACCGCCTGATGTACGACCTTCACCACCACCGTGTGGGTGATCAACCGGGTTCATGGCAACACCACGAACGGTAGGACGAACACCACGCCAGCGTGTAGCACCAGCTTTACCTAGTGAACGAAGCATGTGCTCTGCATTGCCAACTTCACCGATAGTGGCGCGGCAATCAGATAGAACTTTACGCATTTCGCCAGAGCGTAGACGTAGGGTAACGTAGTTTCCGTCACGTGCTAGGATCTGAGCATAAGCACCAGCAGAACGTGCGATTTGCGCACCTTTGCCAGGCTTCATTTCAATTGCGTGTACAACAGTACCTACAGGGATGTTACGCATAGGTAGAGTGTTACCAGACTTGATCGGAGCGTCCGAACCAGACTGGATTGCATCACCTGCTTGCATACCCTTAGGAGCCAGAATGTAACGACGTTCACCGTCTGCGTACAATACTAGTGCAATGTTTGCAGAACGGTTTGGATCGTATTCTAAACGCTCAACTTTAGCTGGAATGCCGTCTTTGTTGCGTTTAAAGTCGATTACACGGTAGTGTTGCTTATGACCACCACCAATGTGACGAGTGGTAATACGACCATTGTTGTTACGACCGCCAGATTTGCTGTTCTTTTCAAGCAAAGGTGCGTACGGTGCACCTTTGTGCAGGTCAGGATTTACGACCTGAACAACGTGACGACGACCGGCAGAAGTTGGCTTAGCTTTCAATAATGGCATTTCTAATCCCCTTCTTACTCAGCACCACCGACAAAGTCGATGTCCTGACCTTCTTTAAGAACCACGTAGGCCTTTTTCCAGTCGCTGCGCTTACCGAAAGACATGCCGTGACGCTTGGTTTTACCCTTAACGTTCACAGTACGAACACCTTCAACTTCAACTTCAAACAGTTTTTCAACTGCAGCTTTGATTTCGGCTTTGTTCGCGTCTTTAGCTACTTTAAATACAACTGTGTTGTTCGCTTCAGCAGCCATTGTAGACTTTTCTGAAACGTGAGGTGCTACTAGCACCTTCAGTAGACGTTCTTCTTTCATGCTAACGCCTCCTCAAGTTGTTTAACCGCATCAGCAGTCATTAGCACTTTTTCAAATGCAATCAAGCTCACTGGGTCGATGCCTGCTACGTCACGGACGTCAACTTTGTACAAGTTGCGCGCCGCTAGGAACAAGTTCTCATCAACTTCAGGAGTAACGATTAGAACGTCATTTAGTTCATATTCGTTAAGTGCAGAAATAAGAGCTTTAGTCTTAGGTGCGTCAACACCGAACTTCTCTACAACAACCAAACGGTCTTGACGGATTAGTTCAGACAGGATGCTCTTGATCGCACCGCGATACATTTTCTTGTTAACTTTTTGGTCAAAGTCACGAGGCTTTGCTGCGAAAGCACGGCCACCGCCAACCCAAATTGGGCTACGGATTGTACCAGCACGAGCACGGCCAGTACCTTTTTGACGCCATGGCTTCTTACCGCCACCACGAACTTCAGCGCGAGTTTTCTGCGCTTTTGTACCCTGACGAGCACCTGCACCGTAAGCTACAACTACCTGGTGTACCAGGGCTTCGTTGAATTCACGTCCAAAGGTCGCTTCGGATACTTCAAGAGCGCTTTGCGCGTCTTTCAATGTTAATTCCATCAGTTCACTCCCCAGACGTTACGCTTTAACAGCTGGCTTTACGATTACATCGTTGCCAGTTGCGCCAGGTACGGCACCTTTAACTAGGATAAGGCCGTTCTCTACGTCAACACGTACAACTTCCAAAGACTGAGTAGTCACTTGCTTGTTACCAAGCTGACCAGCCATTTTCTTGCCTTTGAATACTTTACCTGGTGATTGGTTTTGACCAATTGAACCAGGAGCACGGTGTGACAAAGAGTTACCGTGTGTCATACGCTGAGAACTGAAGTTCCAGCGCTTGATAGCACCTTGGAAACCTTTACCTTTTGATGTACCAGTTACATCAATTTTCTTAGTGTCGTTAAAGATTTCAACAGTGATTTCACTGCCTACTTCAATATCGGCACCTTCGTTTTCTTCTAGGCGGAATTCTACTAGAGTGCGTCCAGCTTCAACACCAGCTTTAGCAAAGTGACCTGCTTCAGCTTTGTTGATGCGGTTAGCTTTCTTAGTTCCAGCAGTAACCTGAAGAGCGCGATAACCGTCAGTTTCCTCAGTACGAAGCTGAGTAACGCGGTTTGGGGTCGCTTCAATAACAGTCACAGGGATAGACGTACCATCTTCAGTGAAGATGCGAGTCATACCCACTTTACGACCGACTAGACCAATCGCCATTGTTATAACCCTCTCTTATTAGCCCAGGCTGATTTGAACATCAACGCCAGCAGCCAAGTCCAAACGCATCAACGCGTCAACTGTTTTATCAGTTGGCTCGATGATGTCTACCAAACGCTTGTGAGTACGGATTTCATATTGATCACGCGCGTCTTTGTTAACGTGCGGAGAAATCAGAACTGTATAGCGTTCTTTGCGAGTAGGTAGAGGAATAGGACCACTTACCTGAGCACCAGTGCGTTTCGCAGTTTCAACGATTTCAGCCGTAGACTGATCGATCAACTTGTGATCAAACGCTTTCAAACGAATGCGAATTCTTTGATTTGGCATCGATTAAGCTCCAATCGAAAGAACAAAAAAATTCACCCTTTCTCTTCCATTTATTCCGGAAAGAAAGGATGTGCGTAAACCGATGGTTCCCAATCGGAACCCTGTTCTTTTTTCTAGCACGCCAGCAACAGGCTAATCAGTGATGATGAATCCGTTACTTCGGCAACCACCCTAAAAGCAGTGAGGTCGCGGCTAAAAATTACGTGCCCTAATTGGGCAGTGGGCGCGAATTATACAGAAAGACAGAAGCAATGCAAGAGGCAGTTTGCTTTTTATACACATATTTTTACGCTATACCAGTGTATGTAACTGTCTATAAGTAGTATTGTTGCTTTCGTGGTATAGGTATATCTTGTTACCCTAGCTTAACAGGCACTTGTAACGCCAAATGCATAAAGGACTAGGCGCCAACATTATTAGTAGTGAGAATATGGAAGTAGTGAATAACCAGCAAACTTTTGCACAAATAAAACGCATTCTAAATAACCACTCCACGTTACTGGATGCATATGGTTTATTAGAGCCAATTATCCTCGGTTTGTTTGATGCCCAACGTATGAGTATTTTTCAACGTCGACGTCAGCATCAAGATTTGGTCGCGAGATTTAAAACGGGTAAAGAGACGCTGGAAATAAAAGTGCCAATTAGCCCAATGTCGATTGCTGGTTATGTCGCCCTATCACAAAAGGCTGTGGTTATTGACGACCCGTATAATCCTGCACTACTTCAAAGCATTCACCCTCGCCTGCGCTTCGCCGACAAGTTCGACAAAGACAATGACTTTAAAACCCAGAACATTTTATGCGTACCTATAATGAATGCGGGCGTGTTGATGGGTGTTATCCAAATCATCAACAAAGTCAGTGGTGGTTTTACTGAAGAAGATTTAAAGCTAGGCAATGCCCTTGCACTTATTCTTGGCGACAAGTTCAGATTTGAACTGGGCGGCACAAACAACCCTTTCGATCTACTAGTCCACAAAAGCTTATTAGACGAAGCTACATTAAACGATATTCAAAGTTCTACTCCAGACATTCGCGCTCTTATACAGCGTCTTGTGTCGGAACACCGCATCTCTGAAGAAGAAATTGGCAACTCGCTTTCTATTCACTATCAGGTGCCTTTTATTCCTTATTTACCTGATAAGTATCACAGGTTCGAAAATGAAAGCCGTCTGAATGTTTCTTATTTAAAAAGAAACTATGTGGCTGTCATTGCCGATGCCCATGACAAGCCCATAGTATTGATGGCTGAACCTAATAATGCGGCGCTACTTATGGAAATAGAGAGCGCCATGGGTATTGATAGCTACGAGATAGCTGTCAGCCTTCCTAGCTTAATTCTTCAATATTTGGGGGAAAACAGCGGTGGTGGTGGCCCCGGCGAGATGAGTGATATTCTCGACGAGATTGGTACATCAACTGAAGATAACGACGACCAGGTCGATGAACTTTCTGACGACGCCCCTGCTGTGGTGCGCTTAGTAAGCCGTATTCTGCACGATGCAAAAAGACTCAACGCGTCAGATATTCACATAGACCCAGAGAAAAACGCGCCCACTCGTGTACGTATGCGCGTGGACGGTGTGTGCCGCGACATGAACCAAGTGCCTAATTCGCACCACAGTGCAGTTATTGCACGCATAAAGATAATGTCGAATTTGAATATTGCCGAAAAACGCGTACCTCAGGATGGCAAACTCGCGTTTAGAATGAATGGTCAACTTGTTGAAGTTCGTGTTGCCACCATTCCTACGGTTGCCGGTGAAGGTGTGGTTATGCGTATTCTGGCATCTGGCGGTGCGATGCCTATTGATAAGATGAACTTGGCACCGAACAACCGTGCACGTTTAGAAGAAATGATTAAGAAGCCTCACGGCATTCTTCTCGTTGTTGGGCCAACGGGTTCAGGTAAAACCACCACGCTTCACGCTATATTGGGATATTTAAACACGCCTGAAAAGAAGATTTGGACCGCTGAGGACCCGGTGGAAATCACGCAACCCGGCCTACAACAGGTTCAAGTAAGCCCTAAGATTGGCTTCAACTTTGCTGCGGCCCTGCGCGCATTCTTACGTGCTGACCCTGACATTATTCTTATTGGTGAGATGCGTGATAAAGAAACCGCGCATGCAGGTATTGAAGCCTCGTTAACCGGTCACTTAGTACTGTCTACACTGCATACCAACTCAGCCCCTGAAACGATTACCCGTTTACTTGATTTGGGTCTCGACCCTGTGAACTTCTCAGATGCCTGCGTGGGTATACTGGCTCAACGTCTTATTCGAACGTTATGCAGTAACTGTAAAGAAAAGTACATCGCCACTGAAACCGATATGGCCTTTATTGAGCGCCAGTATGGTCATGCGCACATGGCGGAGCTGAATATTCAGACGCCACTAGAGCTTTACCGTGCTAAAGGCTGTGAAGAATGTGGAAACACGGGTTACAAAGGTAGAACAGGGGTACATGAACTACTAGGTATGACGCCAGAGCTTCGGTCAATGGTGTACAAAGAAGCCAGCGTCGCCGATATGAAGTCTCAGGCTGCTGCTGATGGCATGCGCACCCTCGTTCAAGACGCAATTTTCAAAGTTTTGAAAGGCGATACTGACCTAGCACAAGTCCAAATTATTGGTGGAGATTAATCACTCTACTCTTAAAATTTTTAGTAACATAAAACAAATACTGTACTTTTAGACGGTTCACTATGAGTGTGAATTGCGTTATAAATTTATCAAAAAGAAGGGATACTACATGAAAAATCTATTAGCAATAGCTGCCGTTTTATCTTCAGTTGTACTTTCAGCCCCTACGTTGGCTCAGTCGCATACTAAGAATCATATTTGGAAATCCGAATATTTATCTACTTTAGAATTGGGCTTGCACGCCCTGAAGGCAGAGAAGTATGAAAAAGCACTGGAGAAGCTGACTGCTTCTGCAAAAATGGGAAATAAAGAAGGCCAATATTACCTCGCGCAAATGTATTTCCAAGGATGGGGGACGCCCGTTAATTATGAAGAAGGCTGGCTCTGGTTGAATGTTGCAATGGAACAAAAAACCGCTGAATGGAACCGTTCTTACCGGCAGATAAAGAATGCTTTACCTGAAGACTACATCAATGCTTTAGAGCCTTATGTAGAAGAATATATCTCTCTTTACGGTGCACAAGCCCAAGATTTGAGATGTGAGACACGCGCTGCCATCGGCTCGAATATTAAAGAAGTAATCTGCGAAAAACGCTATTACTAACATCACATGGCATAGCGACTTCTCACTACAGAGAAGTCGCTTACCACTACCCTTATACGTGCTATTTCTTCAAGTATTCTCTTATCACGTAATGCAGAATGCCGCCGTTTTCAAAGTAAGTGAACTCGTTTGATGTATCAATTCTGATATCCATCGTAAACGTTGTTGTTTTTCCTTCATCCGACACGGCTTTAACTTCAACCTCAGTCTGCCCACGTTCAACAGCGTTAATAGAAAAAGACTCATTGCCTTTAAGCTCCAAAGAACTCGCGCTATCACCTGACTTAAATTGAAGTGGCAAAATCCCCATTCCAATCAGGTTAGAGCGGTGAATTCTCTCGTAGCTCTCTGCTAGTACTGCTTTTACACCCATTAAAGAAGGACCTTTAGCAGCCCAATCTCGACTCGAGCCAGTACCGTACTCTTTTCCACCAATAACAATGGCTGGTACGCCGTCATCTTTGTAACGCATAGCAGCATGGAAAATAGACATACCATCGCCACTTGGGAAGTGTGTGGTAGCACTGCCTCTTGTGCCGGGTGCTAATTGGTTTTGAAGACGCACGTTAGCAAACGTACCTCTCATCATAACCTCGTGGTTACCACGACGCGACCCGTAAGAGTTAAAGTCTTTAGGCTCAACCCCTTGGGCCTGCAGGTACTCTCCGGCTGGGCTATCTTCTGCGATGGCGCCGGCTGGAGAAATATGGTCGGTAGTAATCGAATCGCCCACCTTAACCAAGCATCGTGCGTTTTCAATTGCAGTTAGAGCCTCTGGCTCTTTACCCATTACTTCAAAGAAAGGTGGATGCTTAATGTAGGTTGATTCTGGCCAGTCGTAGACCGATGTTTTACTTACCTGCAGTTCATTCCATTCACCGCTTCCTTTAAATACATCTGCATACTTTTCTTTAAACAAATCACCGGTGACGTTTTCCGCTATGTATTGCTGAATTTCGTCTTCGGTAGGCCAGATGTCTTTTAAATATACCGGAGAACCATCACTCGCCTTACCTAACGGCTCTTTAGTGATATCTACATTCATGTTTCCAGCCAACGCGTATGCAACAACCAGTGGTGGTGATGCCAGGTAGTTTGCAGCCACATCGGGATGGATACGCCCTTCAAAGTTGCGGTTACCAGATAAAACCGAGGTAACCGTAAGTTTCGCTTTTCTTATGGCGTCGGTAATGGCATCAGGTAGCGGTCCAGAGTTACCAATACAGGTTGTACAACCGTAGCCAACCAAGTTAAAGCCTAGTGCTTCAAGCGGGTCCATAAGACCAGCATCTTCTAAATACTGAGTAACAACCTGCGAACCAGGTGCTAATGAAGTCTTAACCCACGGCTTACGGGTTAGCCCTTTTTCTGCTGCTTTCTTCGCAAGTAAGCCTGCGCCAACGAGCACTGATGGATTTGACGTATTAGTACAGCTGGTGATAGCAGCTATTACAATAGCGCCATCTTCAAGGTTGAACTTGCTTCCTCTGAACTCCACGAACGAGTCGTGTTCTTCGTCCACCTCGTCTGTTGTACCTAACCCCGCTTCTGCGATGAGATCGGTTTCTTCATCAAGCACTTTCACGTCAATTTGCGAACGATGCCACTCATTAAATGCCTCTGCTGCATTATCGAGGGCAATTCTATCTTGAGGACGCTTAGGTCCAGCAAGTGAAGGAACCACTTCATCTAAGTTAAGTTCCAGGGTTTCATGATACTGCGCATCTTTTGAATGATCGTCGTGCCATAAGTGACTGAATTTCGCATATTCCTCAACAAGAGCAATTTGGTCTTCGTCTCGGCCGGTGAGGCGCAGGTAATCTAGCGCTACATCATCAATAGGGAAGATTCCGCAAGTAGCACCATATTCGGGCGCCATGTTTGCGATGGTGGCACGGTCTGCCGTAGTAAGATGCTTAAGACCCGGTCCATAGAATTCTACAAACTTTCCAACAACGCCATGTTCACGTAGTTGTTGTGTGATAGTTAGCACCATGTCGGTGGCAGTTACGCCAGCAGGTAACTTACCTGAAAGCCTGAAGCCAACCACTTTTGGTAATAACATTGTTACTGGTTGACCCAGCATCGCTGCTTCTGCTTCAATGCCTCCCACACCCCAGCCAAGTACGCCAAGGCCATTAATCATAGTGGTATGCGAATCTGTTCCCACTAGGGTATCTGGGTAAACCAAGGTTTCCCCATCTTGCTCCTTAGTGAATGCGCAACGAGCAAGATACTCCAAGTTAACTTGATGCACGATACCGCGACCGGGGGGAACCACTTTGAAATTGTCAAAGCTAGACTGGCCCCATTTTAGAAATTGGTAACGCTCTCTATTTCGCTGAATTTCAATGTCGGTATTCTTTTCAAGCGCATCGTCTTCAGCAAAATGATCTACCATTACAGAGTGGTCAATAACCAACTCTACTGGATTGAGTGGATTTATCGCCTGAGCGTCGCCACCTAAACGATTAACCGCATCGCGCATGGCTGCTAGGTCAACAATAGCAGGCACGCCCGTAAAATCTTGGAGGATGACGCGTGCGGGAACAAACGACACTTCGTGATCAACGTGATTATCTGTGTCCCACTTTGCTACTTGCTCAATATCGTTGCTGTTAACAAACTCTTGGTCTTCATGACGAATCAGGTTTTCCAAAAGAATTTTGATACAAAACGGAAGCCTGTCGAGCGCATATTTACTGCCTATACCGTCAAAATTAACCGCCTTGAAGTTTTTGCCGTTTACTTCAAGCTGCGAAAAAGACTTATATGTCATACGCTCACCATCCTTCTTTGCCTGTTCGTGAATATTGTGTACGTTTCAATTTTGCCAACGCAAGAAACGAGCAACGTGTTTTTCGTCGCTTTATTTTCCAATTTGTACGGCCTAAACATGAAAAAAAGTTCACCTACTATTAGTAATGGCATCGCTTTTTTAGCTATTTCTCATTATTGGTTTAAACAGATGGATTATGCAGAAGCGCTGTAACAGTTGGAAAAAGCTGACTGGGGCAGATAGCGCTTATTGGTAAATAAGCTTGGCACATTTTATATTGAGGCTAATTGGTAAGAAAATTTCGCGTATGCACAGAGTACTTGCTGATTAAGATGGTTTACAAATATGCAACATTTCTGTTTTCTTATAACGCACCAAACGGTATGCTTAAAAGAAGGTTAAACATTAAATGTCTTAATACATGCTTAGGAAAGCTTTGAGATATACAAGCATTAGTAGTAAGCAATAACAATAATAACGAAGTTATCATGACGCACCCGCTAGTTAAGAAGTACAACCTTGCACCTCACCCCGAGGGAGGTTTCTATCGTCAAGTTTTCCGTTCTGAAAACGAAACTAAATCATTTGTGCACAATGCTAGTCGACCTGCGCTTACTCATATCTATTTTCTTCTATTAAAGGGACAAGTTAGTCGTTTTCATCGCGTGTTACATGATGAAGTGTGGAATCACTACGAAGGGGCCCCACTACAACTGTTTCAACTTGAAAAACAACAGTTGTGGGAACGTCGCATTGGTGGGCAAAGCACGGACTATGTTGAAGTTGTTAAAGCAGGTAATTTTCAGGCAGCCGCAACGATGGGTGATTACTCACTTGTTGGTTGTACAGTAGCACCTGGCTTCGACTTCGAAGACTTTAGCTTTATTGAAGAGCCATCAATGAAAGAGTGGATAAAAGTTGCTCATCCAGACCTTACCCGTTTTATATAATATATTCCCAAGTTATAGTGATAAACACACGTCTTACCTGCGATTTTGTACCAGCATAAACTGGATTTTTAAGCGCCAATCAAGGATGATAACAGCAGATTTTTAAATATACGTCTGAACGTCCAATTTCTGGAATTATCTCAGACTATTTCACTCTAACGCCGCAGGTAACCCAACTATGTATAAATTGGTACTTATTCGTCATGGAGAAAGTCAGTGGAACTTGGAAAACCGTTTCACAGGCTGGCACGACGTTGACTTGACCGACACTGGTGTAGCACAAGCAAAGACCGCAGGTCAGCTTCTTAAAGATGCTGGATTTACATTTGATCAGGCTTATACGTCTGTACTTCTTCGCGCAATTAAAACACTTAATATTGCACTTGAAGAGATGGGTCAGCACTACCTTCCAGTTGAGCGTCACTGGCGTCTGAACGAGCGTCACTACGGTGCGTTAACAGGTCTAGACAAAGCAGAGACTGCCGCTAAGCATGGTGAAGAACAGGTTAAAATCTGGCGTCGTAGCTTCGACATCCCACCTCCGGCCGTTGAAGATGACAGCGAGCACTTCCCAGGTCACGATCCACGTTACAACAATGTAGATGCTGACATCCTGCCACGTGGTGAAAGTCTAAAACTAACTATCGAACGTGTACTACCATACTGGCACGACGTTATTCGTCCAGACATCCAAGCAGGCAAGCGCGTAATTATTGCTGCGCACGGCAACAGTCTTCGTGCTCTTGTTAAGTACCTTGATGGTATGTCAGACGAAGAAGTGTTGGGCCTAAACATTCCTACAGGTGTACCGCTAGTATACGAACTAGATGAAAACCTTAAGCCAATCTCTAAAGAATATCTTGGCGATGCTGACGCTATCAAAGCAATGATGGATGCAGTCGCTAAGCAAGGCAAAGCGAAGTAATCGAGTGCCTTTTTAGAAACGAAAAAGCCTGCGTTCGCAGGCTTTTTTAATGGGTGTCTGATTAGACTAGTTTGGCACTTTCACCAACCAATTGTGAGTGTCTTCGGCCTTACCCCATTGGATATCATTTAACGCTTGTCTTAGCTTCATCGTTACAGGGCCAGCTTCACCGTTACCAACCTGATACTCTTTATCATTGTGAATAAAGGTACCTACCGGCGTAAGTACAGCCGCTGTACCAGACAGTGCTGCTTCAGTGTTCGGTTTGGCTGAACGCTCTAGTAGTTCGTCTACAGTAATATCACGCTCACTCACTTTCATGCCGTGGTCTTTGGCAATTTGAAGAATCGTTGCTCGGGTCACACCGTGTAGGAAGCTAGAATCTAACCCTTTAGTAATGATTTCATCACCATCGATAAGCAGGAAGTTAGCAGCTCCGGTTTCTTGTACATCGCCATTAGGGCAAAACAGAATTTGATCAGCCTGAACTTCTGCACGCGCTTTAAGAATAGGAGGCAGCGCACTGGCGTAGTTACCACCGCTTTTTACCATTCCCATGTGCGGTGCACAGCGCATGCCTGTTTCGTCTAGCAACAAGCGAAGTGGCTTCAAACCGCCGGCAAAGTAATCGCCAACCGGCGATAATAGAACGTATAGCATAGAACTTGCCGATGGCGCTGCTGCTTTACCGATAGACGCTTCCGTTCCGATATGCGTAGGGCGGATATACATAGAACCTGGAGGCTCTGGAACCTCGGAGGCGTATTTTGCAACAATATCGATGATCATCTTTTCGACTTGCGCTTTGTCTATTTCAGGCAAGTTAAGTAGACGGCTACTTTGAGCAAAGCGCTCAATATTCTTATCCATTCTGAAAATGTTGATACTGCCATCTTCGTGCTTAAATGCTTTCAATCCTTCAAAGCATGTACTTGAGTAATGAAGCACGTGTGCACCAGGGTGCAGCTGAATACTATCTGCACTGACAAATTCGGTGTCAGTCCACTTATCGTTGACAAAGGTAGCAAGTGCCATTTGTGGCATGAATACTGTACCGAATACGGCCATTAGTTTGTCCTATTTACTTCGACTAGAAAAATACTCGACAGAGTTTACCAAAAAACGCTCACTTTGCTAAAAGTAAGTCAGATCTATTAAGGCTTTTATCGAATAAGAATGTCTACAAATACTGACAACACAAAAATAATGGGGTCAGAGTCTGAGGGATCCCCACGAATTTAATTTCATATGCCTCCGGCCCAGGCTGCGTCAACTATGGAGCTGTACCATTTGAGTGCAGCTTTCCACTGTCGCATAGTAAATCGTATTCGA
>NZ_JAKREY010000032.1:0-22585 GCF_022348265.1 Alteromonas sp. Cnat3-28 | reverse complement strand
GCGAAAAACACTGGCGACCGTTGACGCCACTTGAACACTTAAGGTAAAAATCGACTAGCCAACGATGCGTTGATCTGAGGTGTTCAAATAAAACCGGAATGAGTGTTCAAGTAAATCGGAATACGCACGTTGAAAATAAAAAAGAGGCAAAGCGAAAGGGAAGGGACGCCTTGCCTGCAAAGGGAGAGTGTTTCGCCCCTCACACTTCCTAAGAATGGAGGGGCAATGGCCTATCTAGTTACCGTTTGGGTTGTAAGGTAACGAAGATTGGTGAGCAACAATACGCAGGTCGCCGTCACTATCTTTGACATAGGCAAACGTGTATTCCACCTTCGTTTCGCCACCTTTTGTATCAGTAAAGAAGTAGTTGCCCATCGCCACGGCCATGCGACAGCTGTTGTTGATAATACCCACATTATCGAATTTCACATTTGTGTATGGCTTTATTGCAAAGCCTTTGTCCTCTTCGTAAGCGTCATTACCGCCAACAAAGTATGAAAGCGCAGCATCGAAGCTTGAACGGAACTGGTCGTTAGCTGCAAGCGTTGGTTTAAACAGTACGCTGCTTAAATCGTAACCATACATAGCTTGGATGAAATCTGCGGCTTCGCCAGAGTAATCACCATCATTGCTAAATACTGCACCAATTCGCACTATGCCGTCGCCCCACATCTTTTGTGCCGTTACCACTTCTCGCTCAGTAATACATTCGTCGGAATAAAGTAATGCGTTGTCGAGTGCTTTAGCTTTTAACGCCGGAACATTCGAACTAGCTGTATGCTCCATCTGCGGTTTTGCCACTGCACTGCAACCAGTCACCAACATTACTGTAGCTGCTACAAGGGTAGTTTTTGTCATTAACGTGCTTAGCTTTCTCATCGCCTGACTCCTTAGTCATTTGCAAAATAAATATGTGCTATTACCTGATTTAATTGCCTAGAGCAGTACCGCTACAACGTTGTTGCTAGAGGTTTATAAATCTGCTCTGCAGTTCATGGGTTTAATGATAGCTAGCTATGATGACGGAGACTTTTGTACAACATTAATAGAAGATTAACGGGCCATTAAAAATCCAGGAAGCACTTCAGGAGAATGGATAACAGCTATAAATTAGAGAAAAGGGCTGTTATAGCAGCAGTGTCATCGACTCTTTCAAGAGGAAACGAATATGACACTGGCCAAGTTTGTAGAAAAGTGAAGAATGCAGTTAGCCTGTGGACTGCTAGCCACAACAGAAAAGTAATAAAGACTATTGCACAGGTTGTTGGCTTTGAACCATATTACGGTTTTGCTTATGTGTTTGAGCGATGCTTTTCAATAACTGCAACTAGGGCCTGAAAAGCATTTCTATTAAAACTGATGTTTCAGAGCATTAGTGAGCGGCAAAACGCTCAGCTAGTTGCCATTTTTTGGCTCCAGAGGCTCTGATAGTACCTCTAAGACAGTAAAAGCATTTTTACCTAGACGCGTTTTATCATTCGCCATCATTACATCAATAGTAAAGTAGATGTCGTTAATTTGAGTTTTCACAACGTCGCTTGAGCTTGGGACGGCCATAGGCTGTGCCACTTCATCGCAGCCTGACATAGTGCACTGCCTGTCTGTTTGAAATGCCACGGGCTCTTCCTTGTTCGCCATAACTTCTCGCGCAACAACTGGCTTTTTATCCACGTTGGTTTTAACAATAGCTAAATAGGTAAAGCCTTGGTTCTGAGCAATTTCCGCTGCTCTGTAAAGGGCATATTGCTGTACTTTATCAGCAGGAGTTTTGTCTGTTGCCTTAAAAAGAACCTTGTATTCGTTCTCAGAAATTTTTTCGCTCGAATAGCCATAGGCAGCTTTGGAACTCGCTGACTTATAAGGGGTAGGGGCTGCTACAGGGGTCGATGAACAACCTACTATTGCAAGGCTAAACGCCACACCAACACAGGCAAGCGTCAAACGACTTTTCTTCATATCTTTTTTGTTGTTCATCTCACATATTCCTTAATACTGTGATCATTGAAATAACGACAATAGCGCAGTCCTACTTATTGCCATTAGGGCTTGATTGCGTTTTGCTTTGGGTTTTGCATCTACCGCACCCTTGTATGCGCCAAGGGTTGCGATGCCAAGCAATGTTTCAGGCTTTCCCATCATCAGTTTACATTGCCTCTTTGCTTGTGTAAGTGCAACATCTGCATGATGTTTTTGCGAAAAATAAGCATGCTCTTTCTGTGCTATATCTTTCATATTCGATTTTAAAAAAATGTTCATCTCTTTTCCTCATTATTGGCCGTGATTTATTACGCAATGGTAAGTGTGTTCACTATCCGAAAACCCGTCGCCACGTTTGAATGAGTCTGCTAAAGCTCAAGTAATTAAATGAATTTTGTGCAAGTTTAAATAAACAAAAGGCCGCAACACTGTTAAACACCAACAACAGGAGTGGAACTACCACATAGCTAACGCCCACACTATGAAGTATAGCGCCAATAGCGATGTTTAAAATGAGCCAACATACAGTGCCCACCGCAAATGCCGCTAAGCATGCAAAGACTGTAACAAAGAAACTCTTTTTAATGAGCATCAATTCACTGTTAGTGAGCTCTAAAAACGCTAAACCCTGCGCTTTTCGCTGGGTAAATGCTTCAGAGAATGCCGAGAAGATATCCGAAAACGATGGGTCGGGGTAATTCTGTTGCGTTGACTTGTTCTGTTGTGTTGACTTGTATTGTGCAGAGTGTTCAGAGGTTGCTGATGCAGCGTTAGCATTGTCACCGTTGCTCGTAACATTAGGATTCGCCTGCGCCGCGGGCGGCGTCAGGCGAAAAGGATTTTCTGTGCACAAATTGAAATTTGCTCTTCGAAAATCTGGTACAGTCATCGTATTACTTCTTACGTAAAAGTGACGTCACTAACATTCCTGCTGCGAATGCGATACCCGCTGTCGCTACTGGGTTTTCAATGGCATATTTACGTACGTTTGACGCCTGCCATTTCTGCTGCGCCAGACGCTTTCTCGCTGACATGTTCTCTGCAGACGATGTAGCAGTGCGACGAATGTTTTCCTCCGCAATGCCTGCACTGTCTGCTAACTTGTCTACTGACGCATGAAGAGAATCTTTCAGTTGATCCGTTACTGGGTGACTCGGCTCAGCCACGCTGTTTGTATCGTTATGTTTAGCTGTTTGCGATTTAACTGAAGCTTGTGTAGCCATAATACTCTCCTTAATATTTTAGGTTCATATAGGTAGCTGCAACTGATATACCAAATTATTATCTTACTGTTTTATATGATTTATTTTTATTTTACTATTGTTGCGTGAGGTGCTTATGTGCAAGTCTCACACACTGTTGTGTCTTACGTCTGTAATATTTTCTTGCTCTTGATGATGCGCTGCTCAACCTCCGACATTCGGTACAGGTTGGCAGCGAAATAATTAACTTTTCAGCCCACTACCGAGGCTAAATCGTCTTTAGTGACAGGTTTGAGCAGTGCACTGTTGATCCCTATAGTTGTCATCGTTTCGGAGTCCGCTTCGTGGCCGCTTACAATAGTAAGGATGGCATCTGGTAGCTTTTTCTTGAGCTCACTCGCTAAGTCGTAACCGTTATAATCGGGAAGGGTAAGATCCATAAGAATGTGATCGAAACGTTGATTTTCTGCAGCCTGTAATGCTTCAGCACCGCTGTACTGAGTAGTGACCGTATGACCTAAGTGGGAAAGAAACAATTGTAGTAGCTCCGCCGCATCCTCATCGTCTTCAATCACAAGTATATGCTTATTGGCAGGCTGATCTGAATTACCTTTTGAATCAGTAGACTGGATTTTCTGCTCTGCTTGCCCATTATCTGCAAGTCCTCGATAAGCGGTTTCGTCCTCTGGAGCGTGCGGCTTGTCTATTGGCATGTCTGCAACTTGTGCCTCCACGTTGGTAAATGTTACGTGATTACCTGGCGGGAGGTATTGCGAAAGCAAGTTAGCCAGTGCAAACCGGTCAATCGGTTTTCCAATTACGTCGTTAAACCCTTCGCGAATTAACGATTCTCTTAAGCCTTTGCGGCTTGCTGCTGTGACGGCTATCACTGGGATATCCTGCCCATGTCGTCTAATCGCATGTAGGGCTTCTATGCCATTCATCACTGGCATATGAATATCCATTAAAACGAGGTCGAAGGGCTGGTTGTGTTCATCCGCCTGCAACACGGCTTCCAGTGCTTTTACGCCATTTTCAGCGTAGCTAATGTCAGCTTGAGATTGACTCACAAGGTGGCCGGTTAGACGTCGAATTTCTCGCAAGTCATCAACAATTAATACGCGTCCAGTCACGTTTAAATTGATGCTACTAGACTCGACAGGTTGAATTTGGCCTAATTCAAGATCTATACGAGGCTGTTCAGAAACATCGCCAGGGTTTATATCAAATGTAAATGTGCTGCCTTCTCCTAAACGAGACTTAACATCAATGTCGCCGCCCAGTTTAGTGACAAGCTCTTTGCAAATGGCAAGTCCAAGTCCTGCTCCGCCATGATTGGCGCGCATTACATCTTCTATTTGTTCGAAAGGCTGAAAAATATTGATGAGCTTATCAGGCGGCATGCCGATACCTGTATCATCTACAGAAAATCGCAGCAGTGTTTGACTCGAATCGTTTTCAGACGGCTCGTCGAGAAAGATGGTAAGCGTGATACTGCCCTTGTCGGTAAATTTCACGGCATTCGAAATAAGGTTCAACAATACCTGACGCAGGCGGGTAGGATCTGTGTGTATAAACTCTGGTATTTTTGTTTTGGAAACAACGTTAAGGCTTAGTCCTTTGTCTTTGGCATTCAAACGCATTAATGAGTGGATGTCCGTCAAAAACGCGCTTAAGTTCACTTCCTTAATGTTGAGTTCAAGTTTCTCTGCCATTATCCGCGACATGTCTAGCAAATCATTGAGTAGGCTTAACAGGTGCTTGCCGTTAGAGTGGATAATAGATAGCTCTTGTTGAAAAGGGCTGTTTCTCGCATCGTCTATAAGCAGTTCGGTGTAGCCAAGGATAGAGGTGAGGGGGGTGCGCAGCTCATGCCCTAAATGCGCAAGGAACTTATCTTTGGCCTTGTTCTTTTGCTCTACTTTGTTCCGCTCAATTCGCTCGTTCTCGATGTCACGACGAACCATGGCGTATCTAATCGTGCGCATAAACCGCGGTGATTCAATTTCCGATTTTTGCAAATAGTCTGCGGCACCTGCTCGCATGACCATTTCATCCACCGTAGCATCCGATTGTCCGGTAAGTATCACCACGGGTAAATTGAACTGGTTAGATTTTAAAACACCCAATACATCAATCGCGTTCTCTGCACCCAGTAAGTAATCTAACAAACACAGGTCGAAACTTTGTGTCTTTAATGCTTCCACTGCGTCTAAGCTATTCGTCACCCACGTCAACTCAAACGTAGGTGACTCGCACTGTGCTAGATAGTCAGAGGTTAAGAAGTAATCATCTTCATCATCCTCTACCAATAAAATTTTTATTACCTCTGACATCTAGTACCTCATTTACTCGTGTGGTAATTCTACGAACTCTATCCAGTAACGTCCGAGCGCGCGCATTAGTTCAACCAATCCTTCAAAGTTCACTGGTTTTGTAATGTAAGATGCGCAACCTAGATCATAACCGCGTAGCATATCTTCCTCCTCTTTAGAGGTTGTGAGAATTACCACTGGGATACTGCGAAGCTTGGGGTCGTTTTTCAGTTCTTGCAGCGCCTCTCTACCGTCTTTTCTTGGCATGTTTAAATCTAGTAAAATAAGACTAGGTCGCGGTGCCGAAGCAGGATCTGTATATTTACCTTCATGACGAAGAAACTCTAATAATTCAACGCCATCTTCAACACAAAACAGATTGTTTAGAACGCGGCTTTCATTGAGCGCGTCAACCGTAAGTAAGCGGTCGTCTTCGTCATCGTCCGCCATAAGAATATTGATAGGCTGAGTTTGTTTACGCGTCATTGTGTGTTTCTCCATTATTGTTGTTAGAACCAAACGGTTCACTATTTTTGGGTATTATTATCGAGAACGTTGCCCCTTTTCCGGGAGAACTAACTGCGGTTATTTGACCGTTGTGCCGTTCTACAATACGACGACAAACGGCAAGCCCAATACCCGTACCTTTGTATTCACTTCTACCGTGAAGGCGTTGGAAAGGGGCAAATATTTTTTCAGCAAACGATTGCTCGAACCCTATACCGTTGTCTGATACGGTTATTTTTGTCCAGTCGTATTCTTCAGCAAGCAGAATGTCTTTCGTTTCTTCTTCCGTCGCGTCTCTTGCAGATATCGTTACTTCAGGTCTCACTCCCTCGCTCTGAAATTTCAGTGCGTTAGACACTAAGTTTAAAAACAGCTGCTCTAATTGCGATTTGTCACCGCGAATAGTCGGCAAATCGCTAACATTTATTTGCGCAGACTTTTCATCGATAGCGATTTCCAAATCGCCCATGATGCTATCCACTACGGTGCCTAGATTAACGTCGTCAAACTCTTTACCTCGTGTGGAAACGCGAGAAAAGGCGAGAAGATCTGAAATAAGCATGGACATCCGCTCTGCTGCATTGAGCATGCGCGCAAGGTAATCTTTGCCTCGTTCGTCTATCACATCGTTGTAACCCGATTCTAAGCGGTTACCAAATGCCCGAATTTTTCTTAATGGTTCTTGAAGATCGTGTGACGCCACAAAGGCAAAATCTTCCAACTCTCTATTACTTCGTGCTAATTCGTCTGAATAAACACTTAACTCTTGCGTTCTATCTGCTATCCGAGATTCTAGATCTTCGTTAACAGACTCTAAGTCAGCTTGATACTTCTCATGCTCACGGGAATTTATTTTGAGCAATAAAAATACCGTAATAATCAGTAGCAGAGTTGTTGCAGAGGAAATGATCAGCGTATTAACAGAGTCCCTTCTTAGGCTCATTAAGTTGGCTAAATGCGTGCCTTGCATATCTCGTTCTGAACCGTCGATTTCTCTAAATAAGGTTTCAAACTGTTTGTAGAGTTTTATACCCTTATCGCTATTCACTAAAATGACAGCTTGTTGCTCTTTTCCTTCTTTATACAGCTCAACTATTTCAATGACTTCATTGATTTTAGCTTTGGTTAAAGACAAAAGTTCTTCGATGCGGATGGACTGGTCGTTAATATCTGAAGAGAAGGAGCTTACTTCTACCTCATCCATTAATTCGCCGATTACGCTTAACGTTTCGGTGTAGTCGGTAAGATATTCTTCATCGCCAGTTAACATATAGCCGCGCTGACCAGACTCCACACGAAGTACAGCAACGTGAAGGCGGTTAACTGCATTGATAACACGGTTCGTAGTGAACAGCCGCGCTTCAAGAGCAGATAGGTCATTCAATGTACTGACTACGTAAAATGAATTAGCAGTTATTACAATAATGACCAGAACAACTAAAATTATCCAACTGTATAGTGAAAACAATACTTTAGTAATCATTTACTTAATCCGAAACATTGCCACTTAACTCTGATGTCATTTCAGCAAGAGTATGGCTGCAGTCTTTAGCACTGCTTATTATTTTATCCAACGCAACCAATGCCTTTTCAGGTGGAACGTCACCGTTTAATGCCATTTTTACTAGCTCAGCTTGCATTGATATTCTGTTTAATGGTTTGCGTGCATCATGCACATAAACATTTAGTCGAGAAAGTTCTTCGCTAGTCATGCCGAATACCTCTTACTTAGTCGTCTTTACTTAAGTCACCATATGCATGAAGACGGTTGTAAAGCGTTTTTGTACTAATTCCCAGCATTTCTGCTGCGGTGGTCTTATTGCCATTCACTTTTTCCAACGTGGCATAAATTAGCTCTTTTTCCACGTCTTCAATGGTTCTACCGGCTTGAAGTGCCGGTGTCGTGCTCTGTTTTTGAGCGAAAGGCGACTCAATGGTTTTTGGTAATTCAATCTCACTCTTTTCAGGGTCGCTCATAATGGCAGCGCGATGCACAAAGTGTCTTAGCTCACGCACGTTACCGGGCCAGTCATAAGCTTGTAACGTATCGAGTTGACTATCTTCCCACTTAAATTGCGAGCCATTATCTTTATTGAATTCAGCAATAAAGGTTTTTGCTAGTAATGGAATATCTTCCTTTCTTTCGCGTAGCGGAGGAATGGTGATTGGGAACACCGCAAGTCTGAAGTAGATGTCTTCGCGCAGTACTTTGCTTTGCGCAATCTCTTCCATTGTTCGGTTCGTGGCAGATACAACGCGGCAGCTCACCGGGATGGTCTTCGTTCCGCCCACACGAATAACAACCTTGTTTTCTAAAACGCGGAGTAAGTTGGGCTGCATATCAATGGGCATTTCTGTGATTTCGTCCAAAAAGAGCGTGCCGCCCTCAGCTTGTTCGAAAACACCTTCTTTACGTCCTACAGCGCCGGTAAATGCTCCTTTTTCGTGACCGAAAAGTTCGCTACCTATTAGTTCTTTTGAGAATGCACCACAGTTGGTTGCAATATAGGGACCTTCACTTTCTGAAGCACGATGAATTGCGGCAGCCACCACTTCTTTACCTACACCGCTTTCACCAAGCAGCATTACGTTAGCGCTGGTTTTACTCACTCTAGAAATCAGCTTGTAGAGCTCTTTCATAATTGGCGATTCACCAATCAGTAGGTCAAAATGTTTCTCTATTTTTTCTTGCGCAGGTGCTTTTTCTTTTGGCTTTTGACTTAATACAGCCTCTATTTCCTCCCGTTGAATTGGCTTAACGAGATAGTCGACCGTGGGGCCACACAGACCCTTTATAACGCTTTTCACAGAAGGGTGACCCGTTATCAAAGTAACGCGAGGGCGCTTAGGAAGTGCATCTAACTCATTGAACAAGTGCGCGCCGCTTCCATCGGGTAGCATGAAATCAAGCAGTACATGGTCAAAGGTTTCTTTCTCTAACCAATCGCGGGCTTCTTTGAGTGTGGCAGCGGTAAGTACTTCGTGGCCAAGAAATTCGATGATAGTACAAGCTACTTCTGTGAACTCGGCGTCGTCATCAACTAAAAGTACGGTAAGCACGTGGATGTCCCTCTCTTCTTTCGTTTCCTATTCAGAAAAAATATGGAATAGAATCAATGTTATAGTTTTATCATACGCTATTAACAACTGAATGCTAAAGCGCATATTTAAAGTTTATTTATACGCTGGTTTAAATTGATAAAGCGTAAGCGCATCGGAAAATATCTAAACGCTTCAAGCAACCCGGAAATCTTGAACACTTGCCTTGATGCCAGAGATAGTCGGTTGCGCTACCTTCTTCTAATTTATCAAGTCTTTGCGATCAGCGGTGCACATCGCACTAAAGTACAGAATGTCTATATCTGTCTTTGTTTTATTAGGTGATTTTACTTTACTTATCAGGGGCATTTGCAAAAAGTATTCCTGTCTTCAACACACCGTCACATGCAATCGATGGCATATTTTTCGCACGATTTGCCTGTCTAAGGTTACTTGCAATCTCACTATGGTAAATCGAGTAGGTGCAAGAAATGTATATTAATTAGGCGAGGAGCCCGTCTGATTAGCGCGACGTTCGCTGGTAATGTGATATCAAAGGAATTGAAGATGTGGGGAAAAACAGCTGTAAGATCAATGACCTTGTACGAGTTGTTGGGGAAAATGCAGCCGCGAGCAAGACAAGATACGTTCGAGTTTGCTGAATTTTGGGATGTGATGGAGAAAAGAGGCTTTGGACCAATGTTGGCGCTGCCATCTTTTATCGCTTGCACACCGATTGGGGCCATCCCTGGGATCCCATCTTTAGCGGGTGGGACAATTTTACTCATCGCGTTGCAAATTTTACTCGGTCGTAGGCATCCTTGGTTACCGCAAAAAGTGATGCAACTAAACTGTGACGCCGATCAGCTTCGCTACATTGTCGAAAAGGTTAAACCGTATGCAGTACGCGTAGACCGCTTTTTAGTTCCTCGGTGTTTTTTCATGCGCCAGCCTGTGTTCAGATCACTCATCGCATTATGTTGTGCAGGTTGCGGACTTGTAATGATTCCTCTGGAGCTTATTCCCTTTATGGGCCTTATTCCCGCTTTTGCTGTTTTTATTATGGCAATAGGCATGGCCACAGACGATGGTGCTGTGGCGTTAGTTGGTGTTTCATTATCGCTATTTGGGTTTATACTTGGATTTGAACGCCTTGCAGTCGCTCTAAACTGATGGTCAAACTACTCAGTACACGAATCGAGCATAAAATCTGACGATGGAAGGTTCATTGTTTGATATCGTAGCTCACCAATAAAAGCACGGGCAGCTGGTCCCAACGTATCGCCGTCTTCAAAAGACAGATAAAGGAGCGCCTTACGCAATGCTGCATTATTATCCAGGGGAAGGGGAACGAGTGTACCGTCTTCAAGCTCATCTTTAATGATTGCTATAGGCAGCCACGCAAAACCCAACCCCTGAGCAATAATATCTAATGACGTTCTAACGTGGCTTACGGTCCAGCGTTGCTCTGCACCTAACCAGCCCACATCAGCTTTACGCTCCGCAGATGAATCCCTTACCACAATTTGACGATGCGCTTTTAAGTCTTCCAGTGTGAGCGTTCTATCTAATTGGTGTAATGGATGGTCGGCGTGAGCGACAGCTGCAAACTCAATTTCGCACAAGTCTTCGCTAAAGCCATTAGGAAACACGAAAGGAGAGATGCCTAAATCAACTTTACCATTGCTCAAAAGTGAATTTGCGCCACTGAGCACAGTTTCTTCTATCTCGATACGAAGCAGCGGAAACTCAGCAGAAACTTTCGCTAGCACGTTATAAAGCAATTCAGACGGAAAAATAATATCCACCGCTATGCGTAAAGTTGTTTCTGTGCCAGATTGAAGGCTATTGGCAACGGCCTCGAGCTTGTGCGCTTCGCTCAGCAAAAAAGAGGCACGGCGATACATAAGTTCGCCTTGCGGAGAAAGCTGGACTTTACGTCCAATATTCTCAAACAACGACACACCAATGGCGTTTTCAAGCTTTTGAACCGCGTGGTGAACGCTCGATTGACTTTTGTGAACTTCAGCAGCAGCTTGATTAAAGCCGCCTGCATCGACGACGGCTTTGAACATTCGCCATTGTTCTAACGTAGATTTCAGCATACAGGGCCTTAAAACTCTTAATTAACGCTACTTATAGCATACACGTGGTTAAGAAGTCATTTTCGGTTTGCTTGGTTTATCGTGGGTACAGGGCATGTCACAACCGAAACGTTCTCATAGCCCATTTTTATAAGTTGCTCTGCTGCTAGTTTTGCTCGAATGCCCGATGCACAGTGAATATAAAGTGGCGCTGAAGCATCTTTAAACTGTTCCAGTGCCTTCATTTCGAGCACGCCGCGTGGTATGTGAAGCGCAGAAGGTACGGGCTGATTGGCAACTTCGGCACTCTCTCGTACATCAATCAGTATACCGCTATTGTTTCGGCACTCACTAGCCGCTTGCTTTGCAGATACAGTGCGTAAGTTATCGTCTATGTTTTCTATTCGAGTCTTCATATCTATAAGCATACTTTTCCTTTTTGCCTAAACTTGGTTAAAATAAGTAAAATCTAATATATTGATGTCAGCGTAATAAAACAATGTAAAATACAGGGATTCGTCGCATAAATTGGCAGGTCGGCAAAATGTCTTATACTTTAGTATAGTAAATGGCTAAATTGGTGCCGAAATACTTTACAGATAGAGAGTGCTTATGTCCGAGGATATGGTAATAGGTTCAGATGATATAATGGAACACGCTGCGGAAGCCGAAATCTTCCTAAAGCAATTCGCGAATAAAACACGCCTTATGGTGCTTTGTTCGTTGCTGAAAGAGGAAAAATCGGTAACCGAACTTCTCGAAGTTGTTAGCGTCTCGCAGCCAGTGATTTCTCAGCATCTTGCTTTATTGCGAGAATCAAAGATGGTGGCCACAAGAAGGGAAGGTCAAACTATTTACTACCGCTTAGCAGACGAGCGCGTCAAGCGTTTGATTGCTTTGATGTACGAATTTTTCTGCGAGTAATCTTCTTTTTGTATCCTAAGCTACAATGTCCGCCTTCAACAACGGACATTGTAAAGTTCCTAACTAAAAATCGCCAACAGTGACATTCTTCGGTTATTAATTTCCGTTTTTATTCAATTGCTCGCAAAGCATAGGCACATAGCCTTCTTCAGATATTTTTTCACTTTCCACTTCAGGTCTATCAACCAATTCGTCGTGACTTAAATTGACTACTACGCTGTGCGCCGCCCAGTCGATACTTTCAATATCGCTAGGTAGAAGTGCGAGATGTTTGCCACCCGGAAGCCAGTTGTTGGTATCTACCACTAGCATGACTATCTTCCAGCTCTCGGTGTCAATGACAAAGTTACTGATGTGGCCCACGTTATCAGTGGTTGTAGCAACTTCATATCCACCAACTTCGCCCACTGCTCTTAGGTGGTTGGTGCTCTTTTTCGGGTTTTCAGTTTCAGACTCTTCAGCGCGCTGTAATTCGACCAGTTCATTTGGATGTGCGAACTCCCCCCAAGCTCCTGGTCCAATCCAATAGTATCCGTAACCAAAATATTTGAAGAGATTTTCTTCGTATTCACGTGACACAGGCTTATGTTCGTCAATAGAGGGGCTGTTTTTTAATGTATCAACTGTCATATTGATATGAACAGACTCACTATCTTCATCTAACTGTTTGACAGATATAGGTGATATCACCACTTTACGGCTAAGCGGTAGCCAAGTATTGGTATCTGCGACCAAGTAGCGAACAGTGAAGGTTTCGTCATCGAAAAGGATATCGCGGATGCCGCCCACTTTGTCATCAAGGGCATGTATAGAAAAGTGAGTAAGCTGTTTTGAACTAATGATCATCGTTGCGCCTCCTTTGCATGGGCTCGTTTTTCAGAATGAAATGCACAATTCACTGCACATCACTCTGTATTACTACTAAGTGTAGACAGTCCTTAATGTTTCTTCATTTTGTTCTTGTCTGAAGTTGATTGAGATCATTTGTTCAATAACAAAAAAGCTCGCCGGAGCGAGCTTTTTAGTAATGCTGTAGCATTATGCTACATCGAATTCTTCATCAGAGTAATCTTCATCATAGTCTGATTGGTTACTCGCACTGCTGTGAAGGGTGTAGAAGTGCTTTTTACCCCTTGCTAATCTGACGTATTTCGCCCAGGCTTTTTCTAGGTTATTGCTAGCTTCTACTTTACCTGTAACGAATTCGACGAAATGTCTCTCATCATCACTTTCAGGCGACAATTCGCCACTTTCAAGTCCTAGCAGTGTTTTGCCGTAGTGGGTTAGAAGATCGGCTTCAGTAATACTGAAGTCACCTGATTTACGAAAACCGTATGGAAACTTCTGACGGTCAATATAAGGTTTTGCAGATTGTCGAATAGCTAAACTTTTCATGTTGTACCCAACGTAATGTTTTGTTCAGCGCACTTTTAAGATAATTAAAAACGAAGATAAAACAAAAGATTTTTCTCTTATCAATAAAAAATTTTTAACGGTATAAAATCTAACACTAAATTTTAGATTACGTTTGAAAAGTATACAGAAAGTGCGAGGGTATAACCTCAAGCGTGATATACCTAAGCTCTTGAAATTAAAGTAAAATGTAGTTTTTTACTTATTGGCCCTGCAACGGGCGTCGCTATTACACGAGCGTAAATGAGTTGGACGTTAAAAGTCTATGAAAATCACTGATGGGAATAATCAAAAATTCTTGTCGCTACGATGATTAAAATTCGTTTTCTATTTTGTCGCTTAAGATAATAATTGAGGTGTGTTAACAACCCAGAGAAGTCAATGAGTAAAGACTATCGTTACCAGCGTGATGAATGGGACTCGGTAGAAGAGGAAGATTTTCACGCTAAAAAGCCAAATTCCAAACGTCAAAGTACTGTAAAGGAAAAGCAGAAGCGTGACCTGCAACGCCGTGACAAACAGCGTCGCCTGCACCAAGAAGAGTATTAATTCAGCGAGTTGGTGAAATTTTAATAAAGCGTACCGTTTATAGCGGTGCGCTTCTGTGCTTTTGTGTTTACTTGCCGTATTATCTGTGTCAATTTAGACCCACTTTGATTCGGTTGTACAATAAGCATGGATATACGCTTTCTCACCACCTTTATAGAGGTGGCAAAAACTCGTCACTTTGGTAAAGCGGCTGAAAACCTTTACCTTACTCAATCTGCAGTCAGTGCGCGCATAAAGCTACTTGAAGAGTATTTTCATACCACGCTTTTTATTAGGCAACGCAACAGTATACAGCTCACTCAATCTGGTGAGAAACTTCTGCCTTACGCTAGGCAATTATGCGCAACGCTAAACGAAGCAAAACAAGAGCTCCAAATTCAATCCTCTGAATATGTTGTTTGCGGCGCAACACAGCTGGCGAGCGAGCTGTTATTGCCTCAGATGCTCAGCCACCTACACAACTCGTTTCCCGATTGGTCAGTAAAGGCTGAAGTTCTTACGTTAGATACCCTTTCGCGACAATTGCACGAAAGGGTGACGGACTTATCATTCTCCACTGAACCGTTGAAATCTGAAGAAGTAAACAGTGATGTATTGCTAGAGCAGGATTTGGCGCTATATAGAATTGGACAAGCGTCTGAGACTATTGATGCAGCAGATTTTGTGGCTATTGATTGGGGAACTAAGGCAAGAGACTGGTTGCTTACTGCTTACCCTCAACTTCGCGATGCAAAGTTAAGAACCAATTCGTTGAATCTTGCGCTCAACAATTTACAGAGCGAAGGTGGTATTGCCGTATTACCGACCAACGTTGAGAGTCAGTTACCCGGTAGTGTGAAAGTGACCAGAATTGAAACGTTAGAAAACGTATCGTTTAAGGTGTATGTGCACAGCATGAAGCAAGTCAGACGAGTGGGTCTAGCAGAGATAATAGAAAGCGTGTCTAAAGCGTGTTAACCGCTGCCAATAAATTTACTCACGGTGCCTAATTTAAAGGCATGTGAATCGCAGAATTAAAGAGAGAAACTTATGTCACAATTACATCCTTTATTGGAAAAAAACGCATTTCAACGACTAGAAGCAAGCCTTGCAACAATTAAAGCGGAAGAGAAACTCTTCATTCTTAAAGATGAGCACGGCTGCGTAATGCTAACTACTGATGAAGAAGATGGTGTTCCGGTTTGGCCTGATGCTGAATTAGCACTCTTGTGGGCAACCGAAGACTGGGCACACTGTGAAGCGATGGAATTAAGCACCGAAGAGTTTTTGACTAAGTGGGTGCCGGGCATGACGCAAGATGAATTAATGGTCATTGTATGTCCTGTACCTGCTGAAGAAGGAGAGGTGATTACGCCAGAAGAGTTCGCTGACTACCTTTAAGATGTGATCTCAAGGGGAAGACAAAGGGTAATTATCCAGTAAGCAAATGGGGCATAATAAAGTTAGTTGGGTACAACGTATCTGGCGATTATTGTGCCCTTAATTGATAACCCAAGGAGGCGTTATGTTTACTGAGCAACCCACAATGAATAGTCTATTCAGCCAACTAGGTTTAGGAAGTTCAGACGAAGAAATTGCTGAATTTTTTGAAACACATCGAGGGCTGAACAAGAGCCAACATCTTCATGAAGCGCCTTATTGGAATGAAAGTCAGTCTGCATTTTTGAAAGATGCCATTGTTGAAGACGCTGCGTGGGCCGAAGTGATAGACCAACTTAATGCTGAATTACACGAATGATGGCTCTGCGCTCATAGATTTAAACGTCAAACTAATATTCAATGCTCTGAGAGAAGGTAATAACCGTTTTGTTGCACCCATCTGCTGATGATTTGTGGTTTCTTCCGTTAGGCGGAACGGGCGAAATTGGGATGAACCTCAATTTGTATGGTCACGATGGTCAATGGTTAATGGTTGACTGTGGGGTTTCTTTTGATGAGCCTCTCGTACCTGCCTACAAAGGCGTCAGCCAAGCGTCTAACCAGAATACGTTCAAAGCCACTACGCATCGCGTTGTGGCTCCGAACCCTTCATTTATTGCTAAACAAAAAGAAGCACTAGCTGGCATTGTCATTACCCACGCCCATGAAGATCATGTAGGCGCAATTCCTTACCTTTGGGAACGTTTCCAAAAGCCAATTTATACTACGTCTTTTACCGCCGAAGTGTTAAGGCGAAAGCTTGCAAGGAGCAAATTGGCTAACCGTATTGCCATTATTGAAGTCGATGCAGGCGATACCAAGCAAATCGGGCCTTTTAGCGTTAACTGGCTAGCCATTACTCATTCGCTTCCAGAACCCTTCGCACTAAAAATCAATACACCAGTAGGCACAGTATTGCATACAGCAGACTGGAAAATTGATGCCAACCCCATAACAGGTTTACCTTTTGACGTTAGCCTTTACAAGCGACTAGGCAGTGAGAATATTCTTGCCATGGTTGGCGACTCTACCAATGCAACAAAACTGGGCTTTTCAATTTCAGAGAGAAATTGTTACGACGGCCTATTAAGCACTATCGCGCCGTTAAAGGGGAGAGCGGTGGTAGGTTGCTTTGGTAGCAATATAGCAAGGCTAATTTCGCTGGCTAAAGTCGCGAAGAAAACTAAGCGCTACATGGCGCTGTACGGTCGTTCGTTAATGAACATGTACGGCATTGCCAAGCAACAGGGCATTTGGCCAGACGATTTACCTGTGACCGATCCCCAACATTTAGGTTATCTTCCCCCCCATGAAGTTTTAGCCGTAGCGACAGGCAGCCAGGGCGAGAAAAATACCGCGCTGGCGCGTTTTGCAAAAGACACTCACCCTCACCTTAGTTTAGACAAAGGGGATACTGTGCTATTTTCTTCGATAGTTATTCCTGGAAATGAAGAAAGTGTAGGCCGACTAAGTAAAGCGCTGCAGGCAAAGGGAGTAACGGTTATTCACAGTGAAGATAGCACGCTGCCAATTCATGCCAGCGGTCACCCCTGTGAAGAAGAATTAAAGCTCATGTATCATTGGGTAAAACCTACCATTGCTATTCCGGTTCACGGCGAGCATCAACACCTTCAAGCACATGCAAATATTGCTAAAGCGTGCGGTATTAAAAAGACCTATGTAGGGCAGAACGGTGATTTGTACAGGCTAGCGCCACAGCCAAGCATTCGCAGACAGGTTGTTCCAGTTGGTCGCATTCCTGTACAGCAAGAGTAAAATAAAAATATCGAAATAGCCCTAAGTGTATTTAGTCGGACGCGCCTTTTGCTTTTGTTTATATTGTACGCTTTAGAAAAATTAATTTTTATTTATCAATGCGATAGATGTGTCCTTCACGTTTTTAAAAACCTCATTTTAGAAGCTGCCCAAGTTTAAAACATTCTGTTACACTTGGGTTTATAATAAAAATTTAAAACGTGCGACCCATTTTTGATGAGATATTTCAACTATCTTTTACTGCTGGTTTTAGTTGTAAGCCTACAAGCGGTGGCCTCACCGCGACTGTCTAATCCCGTCTTTCAGTCTTTATCGACCAAAAATGGCCTTCCGCAAGATATCGTCAACGACATTGTTATAAACGAAGATGGCTTTGTGTGGATAGCCACAGAAGGTGGTTTGGTTCGTTGGGATGGAGTAAGAACTAAACGAGTAGCAGGTCCAGACAATTCTCTTATCGACTCATCCATTTATCGACTTGCTCTTCAAGGTACTGAAGCGTTGTGGTTTAGCGTGTACGGCAGAGGAGTTTATTATCTCGATTTAGCCACTCAGGATGTGGTGCAATTAGAGCCAACGTACTACCACGACTTTGAAGGTTTTGTGCAACATGCGGAAACCTTTCATTGGCAAGATGACACGCACCTTATCATTGCACTGACAGAAGAAGTGCATAAATTTAACACGCAAACTAAAACTCTTGAGCGAATAGCAAAGCTCCCTGAGCCGCTGTTGGGTAACAGCCAAAGCATCCGGGCGGCAATCACCGTTGAAGACACCTTACTGGTAGCCACTACATCGGGGGTGTACGTCAAAAATATCAACAATTTAGAACAGCCTTTACGTAGACTTGATTACCTGGGTGATATTCCCGAAAACCTCGATAACGCCAATGCAAAGTTTCTACTTTTAGACGATAAGGACAGGGTGTGGATTTCAACGGTTTTGGGCGTATTTGTTGCTCAGAAACAAGACTTTCTTAAGCAGGTACAAGGCGAAAAAGAACATGTCTTTACACAAGTTGTATCCGACAGAAACGTGTGGACGTTGGTTCAGTACAAAGACGACGCTTTTTGGATGGGCACTAATAAAGGGTTATATCAGCTGAACAAAAAAGCAGGTGATTGGGAATACGAACATATCTTAGAGCCGCATAACGGTTTCACCGAAATTTCAAACAAAAAAATTATCGCCATTGCCAAAGATGAATCTGACAACCTCTGGTTAAGTTCAGTCTATGCTGGCGCGCTGTATTTCGGTGTGAAAAGTGCGGATATTTTTGCCATCCAGAATGAACGAGCAGGTGAGGCTAGCGTTTTGACTAGCCATGTGGTGTGGTCGTTTGCCGAGACTGAGCCTAATAAAATTTGGATAGGTACAGAAAATGGGCTTAATCACTATGATTTCTCGACAAAAAAGTCTGAGAAGTATCTGTATTCAAAAAGTGAAAGAGCGATTATCGGTGAAGGAGCCGTAGACAAAATTGTTCCAACGCAAAGTGGCGAATTGTTTCTCAATACGTACAACGGAATACGGTTGTTTGATATGGAAACAGGGGAGGCTAACCGGCCAGAGGTATTAAAAGGTGGCGATGACACCATATTTGATGCGTATGGCACGGGAATGATGCTTTCAGATAAAGGGGATTTGTACTTTATTGGCAACGAAGGTTTTGTAAAGTATGACGTGGACGAAAAAGAAATTTCCTCTTTAGAGCTGGATCCTCGTGTTTTTGACATAAATTTTTCATTGGGTTTTTTGGGGCAGTCTCATTACCACAATGATCGATTATTTTTTGCTACCGAAGGTGGTTTGTGGTTAATCGACCCAGAGACGTTTCAACATGAATTGGTCTATCGATTCTCAGAGCTACAGCGTGGCCGAGATCGCTCTATATCGTCGTGGGTTATCGACGATATGGGTGTGCTGTGGCTTGCATACAGTGGCGTAGGGTTGGTTGGTATAGACGCAGACACGTTTGAGCCGTTGTACAACCTAAATGAATCGAATATTTTATTATCAAACATTGTTTACGGGCTGCAAAAAGACGAAGCAGGCAATATCTGGTTTAGTTCGCACAAAGGGTTACACAATTACGATCCGTCTACCGGCCAAATCAAGAACTTTATCTACGGACGAGAGCTAAGTGTTTCTGAGTTTAACCAGGGGGCTTCGCTTAAGCTTAAGGACGGTCGACTGGCTTACGGTTCGACGAGCGGCGCTGTGGTTTTCTCTGCATCGCAATTGGAAAGCTTGGAAGTTGGAAGAAGTTTGCTGAGTAAGCAAACTGCTATAACGGAAGTTGCCGTAGATAATAGGGTGCTTAATCAGCCGCTTAAAAACCTAAGTGGACATCATTTCGATCTCGATTACGAAGATTATGGGTTAACAATCCATTTTTCGTCATTAGCGATGTCAGGCATAGGAAAAGTAAAGTACTACTACAAGCTGTTGAACGGTGATCGCGTCGTTACAGAAGGCGTGACTGACGATGCAAAAATAACCTTTACCAACATAGAACCGGGTGACTACGTTTTTTCTGTTGCCCCCACGCCAGGTAGTTTCGACTATAATGTGCTACCGGCTGAAATTACGCTTTATATGCCACATGCGCCTCTGCGTTCACCGCTTGCATATACTATTTACGCAGCGCTCATCGTGAGTTTATTCGTAGCATATTTACTCTCCCGTCAACGCCAACTGTTTAGACTACAAAAAGCTCAGCAGCAGGTAACGCTATTCAGTGACGCTTTTAGACAAACTCGAGACTGGGTTTTAATTTTTGATAAAGAAAAGCGTTTAGTTGCCGCGAACCCAGCTTTTGAGCACGTGTTCGGTTTTAATAATAAAGAACCGTTACCCAAGCAGTTGGCACGACTTTATTTGCGTTACCCAACGTTGAATAGACACCTGTCTGGCAAATTACCGGAAATGCAGGGAGGGGATTTTTGGAAAGACGAGGCCGTGATCGATGGTGCTGATGGCAAGCGCTACGACGTGCTTATTGATATAACAGCGGTAAGTGGCGAAAGTAACACTGCAGAGCATTACCTGATTGTTATTTCCGACATCACAGAACAAAAAAATGCTGAGCGCAAACTTCTGAAAATCGCGACCTACGATGGCTTAACAGGCTTGGTCAACAGAACATTGCTGCTAGACAGACTGGAGCATGCTATTGGGCTTGCCCGTCATCATGAGCATCGTGTGGCGGTGATGTTTGTTGACTTGGATAGATTTAAAGGTATTAACGACTCACTTGGGCATGACTACGGTGACAAACTGCTGCGCATTGTAGCCAACCGAATGCGAAACCTTGTGGCTGAGTCGGGCACCGTTGCGCGATTAGGCGGCGATGAATTCGTTATTGTTATTGAGGAAGTTAATGCCAATGACGACTTGAGCTCATTCGTGGCACAAATCATTGAATCAGTAGAAACGCCTATATCGTTAGCAGAGGAAGTGCTTCGTGTTTCGTGCAGTATTGGTGTGGCGTTTTATCCCGAAGACGCCTCTGAGCCTGCTGAGCTTATCAAGCAGGCTGATGTGGCTATGTATACGGCGAAGAAGGACGCATTAAGCGGCTTTACCTACTTTACGACAGACATGAATGAACGTGCCAAAACGCGTTTACAGCTTGAAAATAAAGTAAAACGTGCCTATTCAGACGACTGCTTCTTCAATCACTACCAGCCAATTATAGATGCCAGAACTAATACCACTATTGGGGTTGAGTTACTGCTGCGAGGAAAGCTGGATAACGAGCCTCTTTTCCCCGATCAGTTCATTCCGGTACTTGAAGAATTGAAGTACATAATAGAAGTTACACGACAGGCAATGCGAAGAGCGGCAGAGGACTTGTCGTCCTGGTACAGCCAAGGCTTCACGGGGTTTGTTTCTATTAACCTATCTGCACTTCACTTCAAAACCGAATTCGACTTAACCGGTGTGCTAACCCTGCTTGATGAGTTCAATCTACCCAAAGAAGCGTTTCGATTCGAGATTACCGAAGGCGTATTGATGGATGACAGTGACAATGCGTTAAGACAGATTAATCGGTTTGTGAAAGAAGGTTTTGTATTAGCCCTTGACGATTTTGGTACAGGTTACTCGTCTTTAAGCTATTTAAAGCGTTATCCGTTGTCGGTATTAAAAATCGACAAGAGCTTCGTTAACGAAATGGCGCCGGGTAATGCAAACGAAGCGCTGGTAACAACAACCATTACGTTAGCGAATAACTTGAATATGAGTTGTGTTGCGGAAGGCGTTGAAACAAAAGCGCAAGCAGAAGAATTGATTGGAAAAGCGTGTTATTTCCACCAAGGCTATTTCTACGCCAAGCCTTGTACCGCCGAGGAAGTTGCACCGCTGTTATTTAAAGCGTGGTAAAACGTCGATATTTACCGCGTTTTTCTAACAGATAAGACCATAAAGATTCAAAAGCCAAATCTATAAGAAAACTAAATTTAGCCTCTAAAGCCTTGTTATTCGTCGCATAGAATGTAAACGCTTGTTTAAAAAGCTTGTTTTTCAATAAAAAATAGGGCTTATTAGAAGTCTGTGAAATCATTGTAAAAATGAGCTACATTATAACAACATATGAGTGACTTATGCCGCTAGACATGACAGCAAACGCAAATACCACGGAAGTAATAACATCGCCATTAAGTATGTTGTACCACTGGGAACAGAGCCGTGGGAACGACGTATTTCTTACGCAGCCTATTAACGGTGAATACCACGACTACACATGGAAGCAAGTCGCCGAACAAGCCAGAAAAGTGGCAGCACGTTTACGTGAATTCGATTTCCCGCAAGGCAGCCGTATAGGTATCTTTTCAAAAAACTGTGCTGAGTGGTTTATCGCTGATCTGGGCATTATGATGGCAGGTCACGTGTCGGTACCTATTTTCTCAACAGCCGGTCCAGACACGGTCCAGTATGTATTGAAACATGCTGACGTACAGCTACTGTTCGTTGGAAAACTAGATAATACTGCGGAACAAGTTGCTTCTATTCCTTCAGAATATTTAACGGTTGCCTTTCCTTATCCAAACATTGCTACTAAGCAGCAGTGGAAAGCGTTTATGGATATCGCGCCCATAACAGACTCGCCTGTACCTGATATGGATGATTTGATGACAATCATTTATACGTCTGGCAGTACTGGTCAGCCTAAAGGGGTGGTGCACAGTTACAATACGGCTTGTTGGGCAGCGCGTCGCTCGCTCGATCAATTGGGTATTAACCAAAACGATCGCACAATGAGCTACTTACCACTTGCGCATATTACAGAGCGTGTACTGGTCGAGCTTTCAAGCTACTACAGTGGTGGCAAAATTCACTTTGTAGAAGATTTAACTACCTTCCAACGGGATGT
>NZ_JAKREY010000031.1:0-24690 GCF_022348265.1 Alteromonas sp. Cnat3-28 | reverse complement strand
GAATTCGGGAAGCGCTAGATGTGGCTATTGAAAGAGAACAGAAAACCTAATGACAATGCATAACAAAGTGCTGCACACGGACAAATTTTCCGCTGCGCTCCAAATTCGCCGGTGAGCACGGCGTTATAAGGCGTCAGCCTTAACTGCGTTTGGCTTTATACAAATCCTAGTGCAACTGCCCTCTCCTGTTTTCATTAGCATCCCTCTGGCTTGTGGTAGGTTTTATTCCGCCGCTCTCAATTCAAAGGTGGTGTAATAGGCGCTTAATCTCCAAATCCTTATTTTCAGCCAGCAAGCGCCATTACACTCGGTAGTTCAGATGGCGGCTAGCTTCTGCCAAATCAAAACCATCAGTCCACTGTCGTTCTACTTGTTTGTGTTCACAATCAATCGTATGCTGGCATCAACAGTTTTTAAAAAGACCAAAGGAACTGGCTCTGCTTATAACAAGGCGCTTAAGACCACTCCCTTCGGTCGCTCGGACGCATTTACGCGGGGCGGCTTCGCCATTATGCCCCACGCAACTGCGCCGCTTAGCTTAATGTTAGCCCCCATTCGTTAATTCATCCAAAAATAAAAGATCGGGGTAATGTTTGCGCCGGTGTCATCACTCGTTTTAGCGGCCCACCGTCTTTGGTTATTTTTGTTTCCAGGGCTATCAGCTAATCAAGGGCGTTTCTTCCCGTGGTTTGCGCGGCGCGGGCAATCTTTCGTTGTAAGCGGCATGTTCTTTTATCTGCAATCGTATAGCGCAATTCTCAGGTTCATTGGCAACTTAGCTTTAGCAGTTCCGGCAAATGGTTGCTGCAAAAATCAGTTGTTGTTTTTCTGGTGGTTGTTTAAGGTAAATACAAATCAGGGAAGGGCAATAAGTAATGCAAACATCTTGGAGCAGGGCAGCGAAGCTGCGAACGTTCAGTGTTGGGGCTAACAAAGCGCAGCACGGGACAATAACGCGCAGTTCCCCTTTTTTGCAAAGAGCGCAAAAAAGTGGCCCTTCGCTATTGCCCGTGTGCTAGGCGTTAGGTAACCACAGATGTTTTACCGAGAAATAGTAATTGGCATCACAACCATTTTTGCTTGGTTGCCTGCCCTTATACTTACTTTTCTATCCGCATTTGTATTTCTGATGGGGTTCGCAGCAATAAGCGAAGATAATTATCTTGTTGCTATTGTTTGCACACTTCTTAGCTGTGGTGGTCTTCTGGGTTTTATTGCTCTTACATCTCTCTGCTGGGGGCTTTATATTTCTTTCATTAAACGGCTTCTTTTTCTCCTTGCAGGCGTGTTGTCTTTGGCAACAATTATCTATCTTGGAACAGCAGACCCAACCTCAGCACTTTACCTGAGCTATCATCCATTGGTTGTCTATTTATTCTACTCACCACTTGTTATTGGTATTTTCCATATTGTGCTTCACTGCTATTTTTGGGTAAGGTTACCTAACAAACCGCTGTAGTCGGTCGCAAGCTTATGTGGACTCCCCCATGTCAACAACCAAAACTTAATATCACAAAAAGAAAGATGCGTGCTTATGTTCGAGCTCTAGTAGAGAAGCTATCTCTGGCTCACTGATGTTTACGCGAACAAACGGCCAAGTCTCGCTGGCGAGCTTTTATGCTCCAAGCTTGCGGCTGACTTCGTTTGTAGATTTTTATCTTTGTTCAAGCATTTTAGTTGGTTAACTCATTTTGCGCTGTGAGTTATGCAGCGTGATACTCTGTATTATTTTGCAGCAGACTATAAGCAGTTCTGACTGTCTTGTTAGCCAGGGCTACAGCTGCACACCTATTACCTCGCCGTTGCATTAAGCCCTGCAACCAAAGTTCTTTTTTCGTTTTTGCGCCGTATTTTATCACTTTAATCACCACTGACATGGCACCAGTGATCAGCTGACTTCGAAGGGAGCCGTTTTTACAATACTTACCTATGGTTCCCATGACTTCTTTACCACCAGAGGAATGCTGAATGGGCGTTAAACCAATACAAGCAGACGCATTCTTTCCGCTCTTAAACGGCTGCGATTGATTTGCACCCAAAGCAATATAAAGGTTTACCGCATTAACTGGACCTACACCCTCAAGCTTTAATAGCTTCTTACAATCAGGTAATGATTGGATACTTTGTTCTAAATATTTATCGTATTCACCAATAGCACTAATCATGTTTTCAAGTTGTACTTTAGCGACCGAGAGAGTGGCACGGAAGGTATCAGACAAATTAATCTCTCCATCTTCAAGTACACCTTCCAACCCTCGCAGTATGCCGCCCTGTGTGTTGGGTAAACGGATATTTAGTTCTAACAGTAACGATACTATTTGTTTCTGCGAGGCGTTTTGACTCTTAATTGCTAACTCGCGTAAACGTTGAATTGATTGCAACTGTTGTTGCTCAATACTTTTACCGTTTATAAAAGACACTTCTGGTAAAAATAAGGTCTGTGCGATTGCCAATGCATCATTCTTATCTGTCTTTTGGTTCTGCCTAACAGCTTTGACCAATTTGGCACTAATCAGTCGAGCATCATGACCAGCTTTAATGGCTTGTTGATACCAATAATTTGAAGTAGAGCAAGCTTCAAACGCTACAGTGACGGGCTTAGATTGAGCTAACCAAAGTGAAAATTCATCGGTACTCATTTCTACATTAGACGTAACTTTTTTACCGTGTAATGTGCAAACCTGAATTATATTTTTTGCTAAATCAACGCCGACTTTAGTACGATACATATTAAGGACTCTCTTTAATATTTTTTGTGTGGTAACAAAAATATTACCCCAAACCTTCAGGTGCGGGGGAGTCCAATTATCTCGCTGGGACGCATACACGCGGGGCGGCTGCGCCATGATGCCCCACGTGCCAGCGCCCCTTATTTAAAAGTTATGTGCAGGTGTATGATTTGAGTTTCAGATGATCGATTTTAAGGTTCAAATAGGCAGGGATACTTTCGGCACTTTTGTTGAGACGGAAAGTTACAACGATTTAGATGAATTGGAAGATCTACTTATTGAGCAGTTTTCTATCATTCCCAAAGGTGTTATTGACGGTTCTGCTAATACTGGTGGGCTGTTTAGATTGTATTTCAACGATAGCGTAAGCGCTGAAAAACTAGATCAAATCATTAACAGCTTGAGTTCGTCAAATGGTAAAACAAGCTCGTAGTAACATTTGCACATAACAAAAAAATTATGTCGCCCGCAGGCGGGCTGGGACACAAACAGGCAGGCGGCTTCGCCATTATAGCCTGCTTGTTTGTGCCCCATATTTAAAAGTTAGTTGCCTACAGGAAATTTTTGCTTTTGGTGTAAAACTCGAAGAATGTGAATAATGTCGTCTTTTATAAAATATGAAACAATCATTGAAACCTCTGGAATTATTAACAGTCTTCCCGGTATACCCTCTCTCTCCACTCCCATAAGAGGTTGCTGGTTCAAGTTTTCAACTTTCTTCTCAATTATTGCATCAGTTTTTTCTGCTGCTAATGGGTTAAATTCGTATAAAAACTCGAAAATAGCCTCACGATCGTCCAACGAACTTTTTTCCCATAAGATCATTTTTTGGCTTTATTCCTAATTTTCATTTTTCGAGCTTCCATGTCCAAGTTCGCTTCTTCATGACTGACAAACTTACTTTGCCCACTCTCTAATTTACTAAACGCAGCATTAACCTCTTCAGTAAGCCACTGATCATGAGTCATTATTTTTCGTTGCTGTTCAGCGAGTTCTTCCGTAAGCTCTCTACAAGCGTCACTTAAAGTGCGTCCTTGGCTTTCGGCCATTATCTGAGCTAGCCGTTTAGTTTCTTCATCTACTCTAAACTGAATACGGGTGTCCATGGTAAACTCCTTATGAAATGTACACACAAATGTTAGCACACCTATTGAATTTACGGCAACTAACACATATGAGCCTCCGGGCTGTCAATGAAAAAAGATAGCCCCTTGACCACTATTTCAAGATCAATACCGTTGCCTTTTTGGAACTCGTTTACTTCGTCTGTCATGGCTGATGTTAGGCAAATTGCCTACGTCAAACACATGTAGAGCTGCGCCGGTCACCGGCTCTTATTGTTGCGCTTTTCAATTCCTTTTGACTGGCAACGGCACTAGACATTCATCGGTTAACCTTCCTCTGTCCTATTCAAAGCTAAGTGGCTGTATTGACCAGTTAGTATCAGGTTCAGAGAAGGTGTAAGCAAATTCGTAAAAAGGTAGAGATGCGCAACAGTGGCATGTCTAATCTTAAGGTTAAAATTGACACGCATTTTATCAACGCTTATATGTAGATGAACACTAGTGATAGCCTAAATCTATATTTTGAAAATTTACGAAGGAACGACAATGCCTATAAAAAAATGGACTTTACAATACCTAGTCGCATTTCCCTTGCTGGCCACTATTTTTGCAAGTGTTCAATACTTTAAAGGCCAGTCTTTTTCCTACTCTCTTGAATTCGGGGTTACATGGGCTTTTATATCCATTTCTATATTTGCAGCTCGCCGCATTTACAATTTTAAAAAGCGGATCCATTGCGAAATATGCAACGATATACAAAATCATAAGACCATTGAATAATTGAGCGCGCTATTTCAGTTGAGTTCTCAACCTTAACTTTATGTTAAAAAAACGGGTAAAAAAATGAAAACACAAACCTTACTTATCTATTTTTTCTTTTCCTTGCTTGTCTCTTTCTCGTGTGAAGCCTCTACGCGCTCGCTAAAAATAGAAGATGATGGTTTTGTTGCTACGTATTACTCTTCAGAGTCACAAGAACGTAAAATTGGCGTTTTAGTGCTTGGAGGATCCGAAGGCGGCGTGCCAGAAAAGCTCGCTAGTCCAATCGTTGAAGCGGGATTCCCTACCCTAGCTTTAGCTTATTTTAAGGAAGAAGGCTTACCACCAGAGTTAGAGAGAATACCTCTTGAATATGTAATTCAGGCTATGTCGTGGTTAAAATCACAACCAGAAACCACGCCGGACGACATTATTGTAGTTGGCTGGTCGAAAGGCGCTGAACTGTCACTTCTTCTAGCGTCAAAAGAACCAAGTATTTCAAATGTGGTTGCTATTGCGCCTAGCTCTGTTGTTTGGGCGGGTATTTTGAAAGATTGGAGTAAAGTGCCTGGTTCCAGCTGGACTTACGACGGGCAAGACTTAGCGTTTGTTCCTTTCAACCCGTCGGGTGAAGTTAATGGTTTGCTAGATCTCTATACGCAATCTTTAGAAAATCGAGCAGACAACGGTAAAGCTAATATTCCTGTACAGAAAATCAGCGCCGATGTTGTGTTAATGACTGGCGAAAACGACGAAATTTGGCCCTCGCCTACTATGGCTGAAACAGTTTGTGAAAAAATGAATGCGCGCACTAAACATAAGTGTAAGCACATAAGCTACCAAGGGGCAGACCACTTGCTTAACTACGAGTTCTTAAAAGAGGGTAGCGATATGAACCAAACCTTTATTAAGATGCTTACTAATCACAGTAACCACTAGTCAGCTTCTTCAATAAATAGAATCATATGACCATTGATGAATTCAATCACTATTGCAAAGCACTCCCCCACACTACTCACGTCGTTCAGTGGGGAAATTCAGAAGTATGGAAAATAGGTGGGAAAGTCTTTGCTATAGGGAGCATTGGCAAGGACGGACACCCTGCTTTTACCTTTAAAACATCTGAGCAAAACTATTATTTTCTGGAAGAAAAGCCTGGCTATAGGCCTGCGCCCTATCTCGCTAGTCGTGGAATGAAGTGGATACAACAGTACAATTGCGAGAGCGATGAAGATGAAGCGTTAGAATACTATTTAAACGCATCTTATAAACTAGTATCGTTAGGGTTAACCAAGAAAATGCAAAAAGAGCTTGGTTTAAATCAACCTCAATAAAAGGTGCTTACACCATGTTCAAAGCAAAAGGCTTTACGCGCAATATTCGCCCTTATGTAGAAGATGAGTTGGCATTAGCCCGCAATGAGCAAAATTACGGAAATAAGGCTGAAGCCTTCGCTCATTTAGAAAATGCCCACGTTCTTGGTCAAGCGTCTACAAGGCTACACGTAAAAGTACACGTTCAAATGCTTTTATGGGCAGTGAAACAAGGCAATATTGGTGAGTTTTTTGGTCAACTTTTCAGAATTGCGGGCGCTGCCACAAAAACTGTTTTTGGGCTAGTACCTCATGGAAATACAGGTGGCGCTAACGTTAGCCCATTTAAGGCAATGCCAATTAAACCAGACTTAAATACGATCATAAAAAAAGCGCGTTCGAATGAAAATTAGAATTAACGTTGTTGATGCATTTACTAATGTAAGGTTTAAGGGCAATCCTGCTGCAGTAGTTATAACGGGTAAATGGCTTAGCGATGAAAAAATGCAAGAAATCGCTGCTGAAAATAACCTTTCAGAAACCGCCTTTTTAGTTGAAGATGATAATGGCGTATTCGCTATACGTTGGTTTTCCCCTGTGACGGAAATCGATTTTTGTGGTCATGCAACGCTGGCATCCGCGTTCGTAATCTTTAGCGAAAATTACCAATTACCGCACATTTCTCTATTCGCCAAGTCGGTTGGGATGATGAAAGTCGTTAAAAAGAGCGACGGATTTATTCAGATGGATTTCCCTAATAGAATGCCCAGCCCTGTCGGTGAAGTGCCTGAAGCGTTACTACAAGGGCTTTCTATCAAGCCCAAAAGCATTTTAAAAAATAACCAAGCTTACTTTGCTGTTTATTCTAACGAAGACGACGTTTTAAGCGTAATTCAAGACTGCGAACAACTAAAAACACTAGCGCCTTATGATGTGGTAGTGACAGCGCCTGGTACGCAATTTGATTTTGTTTCGCGTTATTTTTGGCCTGCGAACGGCGGTGATGAAGACCCGGTTACCGGTTCAATCCACACTGGGCTAGCGCCTTATTGGGCAAAAGTATTTGGACGATCAAAACTTATGGCTTATCAGGCATCTAAACGAGGCGGCACATTAAAATGTGAGGTGGCAGGTGACCGCGTGCTTATTTCTGGCCAAGCGGTGTCTTACCTTGAAGGTTATATTAATATTTGATGGTTGATTGCCTTACACGAACTAGTCGATAAAAGAGAACTCTTCTCTCGAGTGTTACCGTCCGCCTCAAACAAAAAATGCGGAAGATATCTAACCTTCCGCTTTCACTCACCCAACAGCACATTGCTGCATCTAGTTTTAACTAGGCAAATGTAATATTAGCGCCCTACTGCAATGCCCTCTCTGCGAGGATCTGCGCCGCCAATTAATTTACCTGATTTAAACTGAATGCCATGAAGACCGCTGTTTAAATCCACTACTTTAACGTTATGGCCGAGTGCCTTTAACGGCTCTTCAAGCTCAGCTATTGGTGTGCCCTTCTCTAACGCAGTGTAGTCGTTTCGATTAGTAATTTTAGGAAGATTGATGGCTTGCTGAATATCCAAGCCAAAGTCTAAAACTCCAATTAGGGTTTGAGCGACGTAGCTTACAATTCTAGAGCCGCCCGGCGAGCCTACAACCACCTCTAAATTCCCTTCTTTGTCGAACACCATTGTAGGGCTCATAGCACTTCTAGGACGCTTACCAGGCTCTACGCGATTTGGTACTGGAAAACGGTTTTTGGTTGGCGAAAATGAAAAGTCGGTAAGCTGATTATTAAGCAGGAAGCCTTCTACCATAATCCCAGAACCAAACATAAATTCAATGCTGGTAGTCATTGATACTGCATTGCCCTCTTTGTCTACTATAGAAACGTGTGAGGTATTGGGCAGCTCCATTGACGTACCAAGTGCTACATTCGCATCGGCGTAGGGATTGCCCGCGCGTTTGCGGCGCCACTCTTTATCAACAGCAATACTCTCGGCTCGGCGCTGAAGATAAGCGGTATTAATCATGGCCGCAAACGGCAAGTTAGTAAAATCGCTATCCGCAATGAACTTCTCGCGGTCGGCATATGAAAGCGCACTTGCTTGCGTATATAGGTTGGCAAACTCTACTGAATCCGGTGCGTATTGACTAAGGTTAAAACCTTCTAACATTTTTAGAATTTGATAAACGTTTACGCCACCTGAGCTAGGTGGTGCCATACCGCAAATGCGTTTTTCGTGGTACAGGCCACATACGGGTTCACGTTTTACTGGTTCGTAGCTTGCTAAGTCTTCCAACGACATTTGGCCAGGGTTAATCTCCGCATTATTAACCGCTTCCACTATTTTTTCGGCAACTTCGCCTTTCAGTAAATAATCGCTGCCTTTTTCCGCAATACCTCTTAGGGTTTTAGCTAACTTTTTGTTTTTCTTAACCGTGCCTTCTTTTAACGGCAGGCCTGCCGGGAAGAAATAAGTAGAGCTTGCAGGAAAAGTTTTAAGACCAGGGTGATAGTCCAATGCAACAAGTTTGGCTAAACGCGGCGATACTTTAAAGCCGTCTTCAGCTGTTTTGATTGTATCGTCGAACAGCGTATTCCAAGGCAGCTTACCGAACTCGCCCTGAGCCATTTCTAGCGCTTTTACTGCACCAGGCACGCCAACTGACTTACCGCCTACTACGGCATCTAACCAGCGCATTGGCTTATTACCTTCAATAAACCAATGAGAATTGACAGCTTTCGGTGCGGTTTCACGGCCGTCAAAGGTGTGAAGTACTTTGTTCTTATTATCCCAATAAAGGATAAACGCACCACCGCCAATACCTGACGATTGTGGTTCAACCAGCGAAAGCATCGATTGCACAGCTACCGCTGCATCGATCGCACTTCCGCCCTTTTCTAAAATATTCTTTCCCGCCCAAGACGCATAGGGATTTGCCGCTACAACCATATAATCTTCGGCGTCAAATGCCTTTTTCTCTATGTAGCCTGTTGCCGCTTCTGGTTCTCCGACTTCACGTGTTTGCTTCGCGTTCGCACCAAAAATAAAACAGCTAGATAATGCAAGAGTTACCACTGAAGCTCTGAAAAAAGCACTGCGTCTCAAAATAATATTTCCTCTTATTTAAATTTTTCGGGGTTTATTGGGCGTTTTTTAAGAAACGCATCAAACGCTTCTTGAGCTGCGGTTGTGCCCAACGCTTCTAAAAATATATCAAACTCTTCGTTCATTTGTTGGTTTGTTCGCTCTCCGTCACCTTTTAATAGCGCTTTTGTTTGTTTAAGCGAAAATGAAGGCTTGGCGACGAGTTTCTCTACCGTTGTTTGAACCGTTTGATCTATTTCGTGAGCGTCGACAATTTTTGTCAGAATACCAAATTGATAGGCATCAGCAGAGGTAAAGGGTTCGCCCAGCATTAGCCACTCTGCCGCCTTTATATGACCTGCAACCTTAGGCAAAAGATAACTTGATGCATATTCAGGAACAAGCCCTAAGTTGATGAATGGTAGAACAAATCGGGTATCTGGAGTGGCGTAAACAAAATCGCAATGAAGTAAAAGCGTTGTGCCTATGCCCACTGCTAATCCGTGAACTTGTGCAATAACCGGTAAATTACATGCAGCCAAAGCTCGCATAAAGGCAGCTGTTTCTGGCACCTGAGCGTGATCTTGTTGCTGTGCGAAGTCTCCAATATCATTTCCTGCAGTAAAACAATCGCCCGCGCCTTTAATAACCACCACTTTGGTTGAGCCATCGTTCTTAACACCTAATATGGCATTCGCCATTTCTTGATACATGTCGCGTGTTAACGCATTTTTCTTATCGGTTCGGTTAAGTGTAATGGTTAAGCATTGCTGATTTGTTTCGGTAATAATGTAAGACATAATTACTCCTTTACTGTCGTCTTTTTGTTTTGGGCGTACTTCAGTTTTCACCCTGTAGGCAATTTCTGTATCATAGCCAGCAAATTCTAATTTCAAAAATAACTAACACTGATGATGTCACTGCCGTTTTCGCTTAAGTATAGCGCTGGTCCTTTATTTATTGCGCTATGCTCCGTTGTCGCGTTTTTCTTTGAGCCTATGTCTGGCAATTATTTGGCTTACGACAGGTACGCCATTCAAGGTCTAGAAACTTGGCGAATAGTCAGCGGCAATATCGTGCATACCAATGGCTACCACCTACTTTTAAATTTAGCAGGTCTGGCACTATTGTGGGCCCTACACGGTGAACATTATCGCATTGGTTTGTACTTAAAAGTTTTTGTATGGTGCTGCTTAGGAACCAGTGTCGGGCTTTATTTCTTCTCTCCAGATCTAATATGGTACGCGGGGTTGTCTGGCGCATTACACGGTATTTTCGCATGGGGCGCCTGTGTTGATATAAAAGAGAAAATGAAGTCGGGTTGGTTATTGCTTATAGGTCTAGCCATCAAGGTGGGATACGAACAAATTGACGGTAGTAGCGAACAAGTTGCAAACCTGATTGACGCAAAAGTTGCCGTAGACGCGCATTTATTCGGTGCGCTTACGGGTATCGCAATCTTTTTACTTATGTTTATTACGGCGAAAAGAAAATAGAAACTTGAGCGATATAGTGTCACTCTTTTTGCGCATTTTAATTCGTTAAAACAGATAAAATGTGCTGGAACAAAAAATGAAGATCTAAAAAAGGCCCGAATTCATTGAATTTGGGCCTTTTTTGTAAGCTTTTTCCGTCCTTAATAGCTACCGCGCTGTGAGCAACTCAGTGGCTCTTAATCACTGGGTTGCACTCGCAGTTTTGCTTATAAGTTTTCTTCAAATAACTTATAGATACGGCGGTATTCATCAAGCCAAGAGCTTGGCTGCACAAAGCCATGTGGCTCTACCGGATAAATGGCCGTTTCAAAATCTTCTTTCTCAAGCTCGATAAGACGCTGTACCAATCGCACGGTGTCGTGGAAAAACACATTGTCATCAACCATAGGCGCATTGATAAGCAATGGCTTTTCTAGTCCATCTGCGAAATAAATTGGCGAACTGCGCTCGAACGCGATGGGGTCGATATCAGGCGTATTTAGAATGTTTGCTGTATATGGCGTGTTGTAATGGGCCCAATCGGTTACCGGACGAAGTGCTGCACCTGCCGCAAACAGGTCTGGCGCGGTAAACATAGACATAAAGGTTAAGAAGCCGCCGTATGAACCGCCGTATGTGCCAATACGCTCACGATCTACATTTGCATTTTCAACAAGCCAGTTAACACCATCACGCAAATCTTGCACTTCAGGCGTACCCATTTGACGATAAATAGCGGTTCGCCAATCACGTCCGTAGCCAGCACTAGCGCGATAGTCCATATCTAGTACGACATAGCCTTGCTGCACGAGCATGCTGTGGAACATGTACTCTCGGAAGTAACCAGACCACCCCATGTGGGCGTTTTGCAAATAGCCTGCACCGTGATTAAACACTACCGCTTTATTTGGTGCCGACTTGTCGTAATTTTCCGGTAAATATACTCGTGCGTAAATAGGTGCATCGGTATGCGACGATTCAATAGCAACGATGTTAGGCACCGCCCATGGAAATGCATTAAAATCAGCACTGGTGCTTTGCGTGATTTGCTTTGCCGCTGTTGTTTCGTTTGCTGGCTTAATGTAAAGCTCTTGTGGCTGATTCACCTTGCTATGGCTTAGCAGCAAATTTTTACCATCAGGGCTAAGTGCATAGTCTGTCATACCATTCAATTCAGTCATGGTATCGATGGTATTGTCACTTAAATCAGCACGATAAACTTCGTAAAGCCCCGGATGCTCCATGTTTGCTTTAAAGTAGATATAGTTGTCATCGCTAGAAAGCGTTAAATCGTCAACAATAAAACGGCCGCTGGTTAGCGCGACTGGCTTCTCGCCAGGCTTTTGAACGTATAAGTGAGAGTAACCAGTATGCTCAGACTGATAGTAAAGTGTTTCGCTGTCATTTAGCCAATCAAACGCGTTGAAACGGTAGTTTACCCACGCATCGTCATGAAGCCTATGTTGGTTTTCTAGCGTTTTATTTTCTAGGTCGACCGTAGCGATCCAGCGGTCTTTGTTGTCCCACGCTTCTAACATAACGGCGACGGCGTTACCGTTTTTGTGCCAACGAATTGAAGGTTTGGTCCAGTACCAGCTTTGCAGCAAGGTAATGTCGCGAGGCAGACGATTTACTTCATAGGTCTCGCCTTTTGCCTTCGCGTTTTCTGCTTTTACGTCAGCAAGTACGTCGTCATTGTAGCCAGGCAAATTAAAGTATTTAAGCTCACTCTTCTCACCTGTCTTCAAATTAAGCAGCCACAGCACGTGATTCACCGATTCAGCATCTGCAACTCGTTGGCGTACCGGCTTCGCAGCAATGCGGCTGTCTTCTTGAATGTAGTGCGGCATGATATCGCTATCATCGCGAGTCGGCTTACTTTCAGTGGTTGCTACTACTGCGAAGTTACCCGCAGGTGATACGCTGATACCCGCTAGTCGATGCGACTTATCAAAGTAAAATGGCGTGGGTGCTACACTGCTGTTTTCTTTGGCCAACGCTTTATGCGCGTCATCTTTTTCTTGCCTGTTTTTGCGCTGTAGTTTGATGTATTCCACCAGCGACTGCTGCTGCTCGGCAATATAATCTTTAGGCGGTTCAACCGCTTTAGGCTCGTCGCTAAACTCCCAGCTTAACAATTCCTCGCGGGTGCCGTTAGATAGGTCTATAGCAATAAATTTGTTACCGCTTAACGCCATTAAACGGCCGTCAGTCATAAATGAAAGCGTTGAGAGCGCATTACCGCCACGCGCGATACGCACGGTTTCACCATTAGTAAATTGTACATAAACACTGTCTTCGAACGAATACGCAATGACACCATCATTTCTTACTACACGTTCGTCAAAACGATACTTGTGCAAATCTGATAATGGTGCTTTAACGGCATTTGCAGGATCAGACAGCTCTGCAATATATACATCTGTCAGTGCACTATCTTGCCTTTCTTTTTCAAAAACAATTTTATCGCCATTGACCGACCAACCCATAGCCTCTGGCAACGCGCCAATCCATTGAGGATCTGACATAATTTGCTTCAGTGTGATTTCACCTTGTTGCACGCTGTTCTGGGGCGCTACAGCTGGTGTAACGGTTTGCTGAACTGTGGCAGCAGGAAGCGATGTAGACGTGGTTTGGTTAGATGGTTCGTTAGTAGTGCTTGCACATCCGCCCAACGCAAAAGTAACGCTAGCCGCGATGAGTAAAGAAGAGTATTTTTTCATTATTTTAAGTCGTTGTTATGTAAAAAACGTTAACATTATACGCAGAGCAGTTACTAATGCGCTAACGTTCATCGATTGAGATAGTGAACCAAACGTAAACCATCTGCGTTTATGGTTGTGAAACTGGTCTGTCGGCCTGAACAAAATAACAAAAATTCACTGATGAGGTAAAACACTATGAAAGCGAAAGGTTTTGTACCTGCGTTGCTTGCGCTCAGCTTTTTCACGACTCCTAGCTTTGCGAGCGAGTGCCCCAGCGTACTAAAGTTCATGAAGCGTAAGCTCAACTCACAAGAAACGGTGAATTTGTGTAACGAATATGCCGGAAAGACCCTTTTAGTGGTGAACACAGCCAGCTATTGCGGCTACACGCCACAATTTGAAGGTTTAGAAGCCCTTTATAGTGACTACAAAGACAAAGATTTTGTAGTACTTGGCTTCCCGTCGCACGATTTTAACCAAGAAGATAATGATGAAGGCAAAACGGCAGAACTGTGTGAATTGACTTATGGCGTAAAGTTTCCGATGTTTGAACCAATATCGGTAAAAGGTGAAGACGCCGATCCTATGTATAGAATGCTAAAAACCGCCACCGGCAAAGCGCCATCATGGAACTTTAATAAGTACCTTATTGACAGCTCTGGTAAGCAAATAACCCACTACCCTAGTTCAACAAAGCCCACTGATCCGGCTTTTATCGCTGACATAGAGGCACTCCTCAAAAGCGAATAAAACCGCGAATATCAACGCTGCCTATAGGTCACACCAAACGAGAATCTAAAAGCCGCGCATAAAAAAGCCCCGCGTAACACGCGGGGCAATCAAGCACACTCAACTTGGAACACACTTTTAGCTGAAAACATACTTCCTACGTTTTAGCTAACTGCATTAATTTAGTGTGTTTAGTTGTTGGTTAGTTCAATAATTTTTTCGCTTGCTTCAGAAAAAGCCTTGTTTGCTTGCTCTTCGCCCATGTTAAGTCCTTCAGCGGAAACGAATTTAACGTCACTGATACCAACAAAATTTAAAAAGTGTTTTAAATAAGGCGTTTGCGTATCAAAGTCTGAACCTGCATACACACCACCACGCGCGGCAAAAACAGTCGCTGATTTATTTTCTAGCAATCCGACAGGACCTGTCTCGGTATACTTAAATGTTATACCAGCTCTTGCAATACGGTCGAAGTAAGCTTTTAAGCTCGATGGGATGCCAAAGTTGTACATTGGCACGGCTAGCACAATTTCGTCAGCCGCTTTTACTGCTTCAACAATGTCATCAGAGACTTTTACCAATGCCTGTTGTGATTCATTTCGCTCAGACGTCTCAGTCATCCACGCCTGCATTTCTTCACCTGTTAGATGAGGCAGTGCCAGAGAGGCAACATCCACGCGGTTAATGTGCACAGAACCGTCATTCTCAATTTTTGAAAGATACTCGTTTGCAAGCTTTGAAGAATTACCTTGGTTGCCATTTAGGCTGGAAAATATAGCCAGTACTTTTTTCATGCCGAACTCCAATATTCGTTGTTTCGATAATATATGGCTATATTACGGCAATCGGGTGGGATGAAAATATCAAAAACATGAAGGCTTCGTTCTATTTTGTAGAACAAACTGCCAAGGAAAAGAGCAAATGTGAAATTATTGAAAACATTACATTACGTTAATGTTGCAAGGAGGTTGATCTTCTTTTATTTGCTAGCGTAACCGAGTTTGCCACAACACAATTAAGAGGATACAAACTATGAGAAGGACCAAAGCGCTCCTTGCATGTTCAATATTACCACTGTTTTTAATTGGCTGCTCGGATGACGACGACGATGTCGTGCAAGAGCCCACACCCGCCCCGGAATACGCAAACGTTCGAGTTGTTCACGCAGCATCAGACGCACCAATGGTAAACATCACTGCTAACGACGCCATACTCAACGATCTCGAAAGCGTTGATTACCAAGTTGCTTCATCTCGCTTCGAAGTCGAGACAGGCATGTACGATATTGGTGTTACAGGTATTCTTCCAGGTGAAAACGCTGAAGTGCTGCAAGCTGACGTTACTTTAGAAGCTGACATGAACTACGATATTTTTGCCGTAGGTAATGTTGGCGATGAGTCGTTATCGCTTTTAACAGTGACCAGTATGGAAACCGCAGTTGACGCAGGTAATGCTCAAGTACAGATTGTACATGCAGCATCAATGGCTCCTATGGTTGATATTTATGTTACGGCACCAGATACAGATATCACTGCCGAGCAGCCGCTTGTTACTGCTGAATTTACTGACGCGACAGATTTGATTCAAGTACCCGCGGGCGATTATCAAATTCGTATTACACCGGCCGGTGAGACAACGGTTGTATACGACTCTGGTACGGTAAACCTTGCAGACGGTGCCGATTTGCTTATCGCTGCTACTAATAACGTAGGTACAGGCGATTCACCAGTAACATTACTGGCCGCGGACGGTGATGGAAGCTTCAAGATATGGGATGCAGAAGCAGGTGCTGCTATCCGCGTTGTGCACGGTATCAGCGACGCACCAGCGGTTGATGTTGTAGCAAATAACGAAATAGTATTGGTGGACGGAATACAGTTCCCGCGCACCACAGACTATTTGTCTGTTGCAGCCGGTGACTATCTCATTGACGTTGTAGCCGATAGCGACAACAGTGTTGTGGCAATTGACGATGCTGAGTTGACGCTAGAAGTAGGTATGTCTTATACCGCTATCGCAAACAACGTTTTGGCTGCACCAGAACTTGATGTGCTTGTTGATATGCCCCGCTCCGTAGCGACAGAAGCGAAAGTGCGTATTGTACATGCTTCACCTTCAGCGGGTAACGTCGATATTTACGTAACCGCAGATGGTGAAATTGATGCGGTTGACCCGGCATTTGCCGATATTGCCTATGAGACTGGCGAGCTTGTTGAAACAGGTTACGTAAGTCTTGCAGAAGGTGACTACGTCGTTACGGTTACACCAACAGGCACCAAAACAGCGGCAATCGAAACAGGCGTTTTAACGCTTGAGAATGGTGAGATTTACACTGCTATCGCATTAGATGGTGCAATGGAAGGCGATTTACCTCAATTAGCGTTGCTTGATGGCCTAGCACCACCTCCCCCAGCTTTTAATGCTGACATGACTTACAATGTAAACTTAAGTGGTTCACAAGAAGTGCCTGCCGTTACTACTATGTCTATGGCAACTGCAGTGGTCGAAATTGACGAAGACTTACCGGCGTTTAGCGTAAGTGTTGACGTATCAGGCTTAACGGATGTTACTGGTGTACACGTACACGATGGCGGCATTGGTATGAATGGTCCGGTTGCTTTCCCACTGACTGATGCTGGTAATGGTACTTATGTTCTCGCTGAAACTAATATTTCACCTAGCAACTTAGACGCGCTGACTAGCGGTGAGTGGTATTTAAATGTTCACACTACCGCTAACCCTAATGGCGAAGTGCGTGGTCAGATTGTTCCCGACACAACTGCGGTAGTAACATTCTCACTAAGCGGCAGCCAAGAGGTACCAGCAGTTGACACCATGGCAATGGGGTCTGGCTATGCGCTCTTCGACACCACAAACAACAACGTTTCTCTTGTGGCGGTAACCACTATTGAAAATGCGACTATGGCGCACATTCATACTGGGTTTGCTGGTGAAAATGGTGACGTACTTGTAGGACTTGTGGAAAGTGAAAGCACCGCTGGCGTTTGGATGACAGACGGAAGCATAGCACTAGATGAAGCCACAGCTACGCAACTACTGGCAGGTGGTCATTATGTGAATGTGCATACAGCAGCTAATACTGGTGGTGAAATTCGCGGCCAAATCACACCTGATAATATTGAAGTGTACGGCATCATTGCCAACGGCCTACAAGATGTGCCTGCAGTAACTACAACAGCAAGCGGCGCTGGTGCATTTACTTTGAATACATCTACAGGTGCACTGTCAGGCAGCGTTACCATTACCGGTATGACAGCAAACATGGCTCACATTCACGAGGGTGAAATGGGCGTAAATGGAGATGTTCTAATTGGACTTACTGCTGGTACCAGCGGTATGTGGTCTGTGCCAGCTAATACTACGTTAACTGCTGAGCAAATGAATGTTATGGCAGACGGAGGTCTTTACACTAACTTCCACTCAGATGCATTCCCAAGCGGTGAAATTCGTGGACAAATTACGCTAGGTTTTGACTAGTCAAAAATAGCTAAACCCATTGTGTTTCAATTATATTGAGACCCAATTAATCTAAAATAAAAAAAGGGGCAAACGCCCCTTTTTTGTGTTTCTCGACAAGAAAATTTTATCTATATGGTATTTAGCGCCGTGTCGAAATCTGCAATCAGATCCTGAGTGTCTTCAATACCTACCGAAATACGCAGCATGGTATCGGAAATACCCATTAACTCACGCTCTTCTGCCGTGTTCTCAAAATAAATAGTAGGCGCAACTGGTAACGCTAAGGTGCGATTATCCCCTAAGTGCGTGGCGCAAATAACTAACTTCATTTCGTTTAAAAACGCCACTGGATCAGCACCGTCGATAAGGTCAAAACTCAAAATTGCGCCGTAGCCGTCGTTTAGGTATTCCCTTGCCATGAAATGCTGAGGGTGGTCGGCAAGACCTGGATAGAAGACTTTAGATACCTTGGGATGATTATCTAGGAACGTCGCCAACTGCATAGCATTATGCTGACTTCGTGATAAACGTAAATCTAAGGTTTCCATGCCTAGGGCAATGGCCGTCGCTGATTGCGGTGCCAATGTAGCGCCTAAATCGCGTAAACCTTTCTTTTTAATTTGCGTAATGCCCCACTGTGCAGTATCTGCAACCTGATAAGCCGGTTTTAGGTTACTAAACTTACTCCAATCATAGTTACCCGTATCAATGACAGCACCACCTAAAACGTTACCGTGACCTGCAATGTATTTTGTCAGCGAGCAAAACACTAACGACGCTTTAACATCTTTAGCATAAAAAACAGGGGGTGGCGTCATGGTGTTATCAACCATAAACAGCATGTGCTTCTCTTCACAGAATTGACCAATGGCGTGAAGGTCGGCCACCTGTGTCACAGGGTTAGCTACGGTTTCGGTGTAAACGCCTTTTGTGTTTGGCTGGTAAGCTTCTTTGACTTGCTGAATGTCGGTCACATCTGTGTAGGTAACCTGCACACCAAAATCTTTAATGGTTTCAAAAAAGCTTCGCGTATTACCAAATAGGTATTGGCTTACAATTAAATGGTCGCCGGCTTTGAGTAAAGCAAATAACGAGCTGCTTATCGCCGCCATTCCGGTTGAGTAACATAAGGTACCCACACCGCCTTCCAGATCATTAAGCATATTTTGCAGTGCCGCCACAGAAGGTGACGATGAACGAGAATAAACATGAGCAGCTCGTTTACCTTGAAACGCATCGATGATGCCCTGCGCATCTTTAAACTCGAAAAGAACTGAATTAGACGTGCTGCTGTGAACACCACCATGTTCAGGCGTATTTAGCATGCGATCAGAATGAACCTGACGGGTTGTGAATCCCAATTTTGTCACGGGTGAAGCTCCGAAAATAGATGTTTGCGACCGAGCCGAGTGCGCACCAGTACTCTGAGTTGATACGGTTGCGTACTTACCACTTCAATAGAAATGATTATGGCTTTGTAATGCAGTTTTTAGGATATTTTGCGCAAACATTATCATAAAACGTATAAATAGTTTGCATTTGTTCATCTATGTTAGTCACTTTCTGAATAATTGGCCCCAACACGATCATTTTTCTGGTGTAGTCCAACCCAATGACTTGTATAGGAATTTCGGCTTCTCGTGCAATGTGCATAAAGCCTGTTTTCCATGGATAAATGGGGCTCCGTGTACCCTCTGGCGCTAACGCGAGTATTAATTGACCGGCTTCCTTTATCTTATTTGCAATAGACGTGACCACCCCATGCGCTTTACTTCTCTCTATAGGAATGCCGCCTAGCCTTTTAACAATAGCGCCCAAAGGGGGCGCAAAGATGGTGTGCTTTCCGAAAAAATTAATGTTTAGCTTAAAGGAAAAAACCACGAACAAGCCAATAAAGAAGTCCCAGTTCGATGTATGCGGTGCTACCGCTAAAATGGCTTTTTTCTGATTGATTAGTTCGCCTTCTACACGCCAGCCCCTTTTTGTCAGCACCCAAGCTGCGAACGACGACAACCAGTTGGGCCACTTGCGAAGGACATGCTCTCCAACGTTGACACTATTGGCCCGTTGAGAGTGGGTTTGAGGGTGTGAGGTTTCTGTCATTATTATTATGCTCTGCTTACTACACTTAGGTTATCTATTTGCTAATTTATTTTCTGAGGCTTCGAAGTGGAATGCCGTAACGAAAAGCGCTTTACTTTCCATATTGTACCCGCATATTAATTAACAGAGTAAAACGTTGGAGTGTGCGCAATTTGGCGAAGAGTAATCAAAATGGGTTTGGAACGCAATTGTTAACAATGCAGCGTTTTGAATTCTTAGAGAATATGGGCTTAATATAGCTATGTGTATTTTATTTATCGCAAACAATATGCGAGATGACTACCCGCTTATCATCGCTGCGAATCGGGATGAGTTTTACGCACGACCAACCGCGCCGTCTTCATTCTGGAAAAGCCACCCGTATTTGCTCGCCGGACAAGACTTAGAAGCTAATGGAACCTGGATGGGTGTTACGCGTAACGGATATGTGGCGGCGCTTACTAATGTAAGGGACCCACACAACATCAACAAAAATGCGGTATCGCGAGGTGAATTAGTCGCCAACTGGCTGAAGCACAACTCAGTCGAAATGAAGCCTGTTGCACAATCACAATACTTGGCAACGCTAGAAAAAACGCGCCACCGATACAACGGCTACAACCTGTTATTCGGAGATATAAATTCGCTTAAGGTTTACAACAACGTAAACAATTCGACCCACATTATCGACACTGGTGTCTACGGTTTGTCTAACGCGGATATTGCCACACCTTGGCCAAAAGTCACGCAGGGCGTTACCGCATTGAACAATTATGTCACCAAACAAAACATCATTAATGATGAAGACTTATTTGATATTTTACGTTACGACAATAAAGCTGACGATGCCTTGTTACCCGACACGGGCGTAGGCTATGAGTGGGAAAAGGCGTTGTCTTCCATTTTTATTCAATCCGAAAAATACGGAACGCGTACCTCTACACTGCTATTAGTAGATAAAAACAATACGCTGACCTGGAAAGAACGACGCTTTTCAGACAAAGGCGAAGCACAAGAAACCCGCGCTTTTTCTTTTTCAATTTAGGGTGTTTTTGAAATGAAACTTTCGTTTACGTTTTCTTTCCTCGACTAATTGAAATATTTTCAACCTTTAGGGGTCGTTTTTTCTACCATCGGTGGCATAATGCCAGCCTGCTATCTTTTGCATACCAACGTAACGTGAGGACATATCGTGTTTGAAGTATTACCCCATCTCGCCCCAGATCCAATTCTTGGCCTGTCAGCTGCTTTTCGTGAAGACACCAACCCAAACAAAATCGATTTAGGTGTTGGCGTATATAAAGATGAGCAAGGTAATACCCCTATTCTTTCAAGTGTCGCAAAAGCGCAAAAAGTGCTTTTAGATACCGAAACTAGCAAAACCTACATCACGCCTCAGGGCAACCAAGGTTTTATCGACGGTATGTTGTCTTTGCTATTAGGTAAGACTAGCCCCGTTCTATTAGCAGACCGCGTTGCAGCGGTTCAAGCTCCAGGTGGTTGCGGTGCATTGCGTATTCTTTCAGAACTACTTGCCCGTTGTAACGACAACGCTAAAGTATGGGTAAGCGACCCGACATGGGCGAACCACATTCCACTTATCGGCTCTGCGGGTCTTAAAATCGAAACCTACCCGTACTTCGATAAAGCGTCAGCAAGCATTCGCTTTGACGCTATGATGGAAACCCTTCGCAAAACTGAAAAAGGCGATATCGTTCTTCTACACGGTTGCTGTCACAACCCTACAGGTGCTGATCTTACTAATGCACAATGGGATGAAGTACTAGAAGTAGCGAAAGAGCGAGAATTCCTGCCTTTCATCGATGTGGCTTACCTCGGTTTTGGTGAAGGTTTAGAAGAAGACGCGTACGGCATGCGTTTGTTGGTAGAAAACCTACCAGAGGTTATCGTTGCAGCTTCTTGCTCTAAGAACTTTGGCCTTTATCGCGAACGTGTTGGTTTGGCTGCCATCATTACTGAAGATTCAGCAACCCGTAAAATTGCTCAGGGTCAAATTCAGTCAATCGCACGTGGCATCTACTCTATGCCACCGAGCTACGGCGGCGCGTTGGTAGACATTATCCTAGCTGACGAAGCCCTTAACAACGAGTGGGTATCTGAAGTGAACGAAATGCGCGATCGCATGAAATCACTCCGTGCAATGCTAGTTCAAAACCTTCACGATAATGGCTCGCCTAAAGACTTTAGCTTCGTAAACGACCAAAAAGGTATGTTCTCGTTCTTGTGTATTACTCCAGAGCAAGTGCGCGAAGTGCGTGAAAAGCACAGTGTGTATTTTGTTGATTCTAGCCGCGTGAACATTGCGGGCATCAACCAAGAAAACGTAGAAACACTTGCTAAAGCATTGGTATCAGTGCTTTAAGTACGAACTATTGATTCTTAAGATTCGAAAGGCAGGGTTCACACCCTGCCTTTTTTATTGCCTTCAAATTACCCGTCTTCCTATTTCTGCGATGAACGCCCCAACCACGCTGTCAGTAGCGGTTAGTCACACTTTTTAACAAATTCACGCAGTGCGCTATACGCCTTTTAGTAGGGCAAGCCGGATATAATCGTTACACTGTAACAATGTTGACGTACACGTTAACTTGGTATTTATTACGACTGACTTATAACAATGAGATTAACGACAAGAACAAGGATCACCCATGTCTAAAGTAAGTGTATTTTGTCTTTCTGCCGCGCTACTTGGCAGTGCAATGCAAGTAAATGCTAAGGAAGGCATGTTCACGCCAGAACAACTCCCTTCAATTGCCGGCGATTTAAAAGAAACAGGCTTAGCAATCCCTGCTAGTAGTATTAACGACCTAACCGCGTTTCCTATGGGCGCGATTGTTTCATTAGGTGGCTGTTCAGCATCGTTTGTCTCTGACAAAGGCTTGGCCGTTACTAATCACCACTGTGCGCGCGGCTCTGTTCAATATAACAGCACCCAAGAAAACAACTATTTAAAAGATGGTTTCCTAGCAAAAGAAATTGGTGAAGAACTGCCGGCCGCGCCGGGTACACGCATGTTCGTTACGGTCGATTTTTCTGATGTAACCGACAACGTCATTGGCGGTATCAGCGATGACGTTCAAGGACGCGAGCGCTACGACCTCATTGAAGCGAACCGCAAAGCATTAATTGCAGAATGTGAGTCTGAAGCAGGCTTCCGCTGCTCTGTGCCTTCATTTTTCCAAGGCCTTGAGTATAAGCTAATTAAGCAAATGGAAATTCGTGACGTGCGCATTGCCTACGCGCCTGCTGATTCAATTGGTAAATACGGTGGTGATGTAGATAACTGGATGTGGCCTCGTCATACGGGCGACTTCTCTTTCTATCGTGCTTATGTGGGTAAAGACGGTAAACCCGCTGATTACAGTGAAGAGAACGTGCCGTTTAAACCTGACCATTTCTTGAAAGTTTCGGCAGCTGGACTTGAAGACGGCGACTTTGTTATGGCAGCGGGCTACCCTGGCTCTACTAATCGCTATGCGCGTTTATCACAAGTGTCGTACACGTTTGATTGGTTATATCCCACTTACCTTGAACTGGTAGACGCGTGGATTAAAACTATTGAAAGTGCATCTGAAGAAGGCAGCGATGCGCGTATCAAATACGAAGCATTGTTAGCGGGACTTAACAACTTCCACAAAAATACGTTAGGCCAGCTTTCTGGCGCTAAACGCGTTGGACTTGTTCCACGTCGCGCTGAGCGTGAAGAGCAACTAGCTGCATGGCTTGATAAAAACGGTAAGAGTGAAATGAAGCAAGCACTTGCCTATCTTGATGCGGTTAGTGCTGAACAAATGCAAATGAACAAGCAAAACTTCTGGTACAACAACCTAAGTCGTGCACAACTCTTGTCGTCAGCTCAAACCCTTTATCGCAATGCCATCGAAAAAGAAAAGCCGGACGCAGAACGTGAATCTGGATTTCAGGACCGCGATCAAATTCGCCTGAAAGAAGGCGTAGAGCGCATTGAGCGTCGCTTTGATCCGGCCGTTGATCAGGCCGTTTGGCAAAAAATGATTAGTATGTACCTTGAACAGCCTGAAGAAAACCGAGTAGCCGCGTTCGATAAAGCAGTAGGCATTGATAGTGATACTGACGGGAAAACACTTCAGAAGAAGTTAAAGGCGTTTTACGACAAGACTTCATTGACTAACACTGAAGAACGTTTGAAATGGTTAACTGCAAGCCGCGCTGATTTCGAAAATAGTAACGACCCGTTCATTAAACTTGCGATTGCCCTGTTCGATACCGAGATGGCTATTGAAGATAAGAGCAAAACGCTAAGCGGTAAAGCTGCCGCGCTTCGCCCTAAATACATGAGTGCCATTATTGAGTGGCAAAAATCTTTGGGCAGCCTTGCTTATCCAGATGCAAACAGTACGCTGCGCGTCACTTACGGTAACGTAATGGGCGGCTCGCCAAAAGACGGCCTGATTTACGAGCCGTTCACTCGTCTTGAAGGTATTACCGAGAAAGACACAGGCGAGACACCTTTCGACTCTCCTAAAAAGCAGCTTACGCTTATTGAGGACAAGAAATACGGACCTTACAAACTAGACGCTATTAACAGCGTGCCGGTAAACTTCCTGACGGATTTAGATTCAACAGGCGGCAACTCAGGCTCAGCAACGCTCAACGCAAAAGCAGAGCTTATCGGTCTGTTGTTTGACGGTACGTTCGAGAGCGTTAATTCTGATTGGGATTTTGATCCGAAAACAACCCGTACCATCCATGTAGATAGCCGCTACATGTTATGGGTAATGGAATACGTTGACGGTGCAACAAACCTCATCGAAGAGATGACCATCGTTAAATAACCACCAAATAATGGGGTCAGAGTCTGAGGTATCCCCACAAATAATATAACGATATCAGCGAGATAAAAAAGATAGGAACATTCATGACGTTTGGTGATCAGATCAATCGCCAAAAATCACTGAGGCCAAACAGCCATGAATGCTCTATCTATTGTGAACAAAGTCGTTACGCTTGTCAGCTACAATATGCATAAAACTCGTCTAAATGCGGTAACGGCGTGCGTCAAAAGCCTACTTAATGGAAGCGCGGCAACCGTAACCAGCATAGGTCGAGGAATTGAGACTAAAGCCTTTGAGAAACACCGGATTAAACGTGCTGACCGCTTGCTCTCAAACCCGCATTTAGTAAGTGAAACACCGCTCATCTATGCATCTATATGCCAACTATTTTGCGGCAACACAACACGCCCTGTTATCTCAATCGACTGGT
>NZ_JAKREY010000030.1:0-26999 GCF_022348265.1 Alteromonas sp. Cnat3-28 | reverse complement strand
TTAAGATTTACAACGAAATGAGGCCGCACCTTAGTTTGGATATGAAAACTCCTAATCAGGTGCACAAACAAAAAGGCCAGCTACTGGAGCTGGCCTAAAAACTGTCAACCTATCTTAGGACGGGTCACTCGGTATTATGAAGCACAGTTCAACTGTTTACGCTTTTGCCCTGTTTGACGCCGTATTATTAGTGGTGCTATTTGACGGATTACTTCTGCGCTTAGCTGGTCGTTTAGCGGCACTTCCTTCACTTCCTGAGCGTCTTCGACCTGCAGGCTTTCCACTGCTATTGTTGCGCGAATCCGATTTACCTGCGCGCGGATTACCGTTTCCGCTACGGTTGCCTTGGCGTTGACCCGGCTTTTTATTCTCGCCACTTCGTTTACCTTCGCTGCCGCTCTCACCTTGTGGTGCTTTCGGCTTTTTCGGCTTCTTGGGCTTTTTAGGCTTAGAAAGCGTGGTAACAGGCACGGCTTGCTGAGGCTCGAAGCCTTCCAACGTTTCACGAGGAAGCAGCTTTTGAATCAGTGTCTCAATATCTTTCAGGTTTTGCAGTTCTTCAGCACATACAAATGACCAAGCCTGTCCACTAGCGCCTGCGCGCCCTGTACGACCAATTCGGTGAACATAATCAGCAGCCGTATTGGGTAAGTCTAGGTTTACAACGATAGGCAATTCATTAATGTCGATGCCGCGTGCTGCGATATCGGTAGCTACCAGCACTTTAATTGCGCCATTTTTAAAGTCAGCAAGCGCTTTAGTTCTCGCTCCTTGGCTTTTATTACCGTGAATCGCGGCACTTGGAATTTTTGACCGAGTTAGCTTTTCTGCAATACGGTTAGCGCCGTGTTTCGTGCGGCTAAATACTAACACCTGCTCCCACTTCTGCTGTTTGATCAGACAAATAAGCGCGGTCGTCTTTTTAGATTTATCAATGGTCACTAAGTGCTGCTGAACCGCTTCTACCGTGGTATTGGCTGGCGCGGTTGAAATACTCACAGGGTTGCGCGTTATTGTTTTCGCCAGCGCAGTGATTTCATCAGAAAACGTGGCTGAAAACAGTAAGCTTTGGCGCTCTTGTGGCAATAGCTTCAATACTCTCTTAATGTCGTGAATAAAGCCCATATCAAGCATTCTGTCGGCTTCATCCAATACCAACACTTCAAGCTGAGAAAACTTAACAGCGTTTTGCTGGTAGAGGTCAAGCAATCGTCCAGGCGTAGCGATTAACACATCTACACCTTTACGCAGCTTCATCATTTGAGGATTAATCCCTACACCACCAAATACCACGGCAGTTTTTAACGGCAAAAACTCGCTGAACGCTCTGATGCTCTCTTCTACCTGAGCAGCAAGTTCTCGCGTGGGTGTTAAGATAAGTGCCCGAACATTGTTGCCAGATACAGGTTGTCCTTCCATCAATCTCTGTAAAATAGGAAGTCCAAATCCTGCAGTTTTCCCTGTTCCCGTTTGCGCAGCTGCCAACACATCCTTTCCTTGCAATACTTCTGGTATTGCCTTTTCCTGGATTGGTGATGGTGTACTAAACCCTCGTTTTTCAATAGCTTTTAACAAGGGTTCAGCGAGCCCTAATTGGGTAAATGACATTAATAAACTCCTGTCATAGGTATTTATAAAAAATTGCATACCGCAAAGGTATAAGCGTTAGTGCTTTATTGCTAACCGTGGGGGTTATAGATTACTGGGAAAACCTAAAGAGATACGCCATTGCCAACTTGGCTTATTGGTGTTTGACATCAAGAAAAGAACGTAGGTGTTTACTCTTACAAATTGCGCGCGGAGTCTACCACTAAAAGCCGAAAGCCACCAGCGCATTTTTTGTTCAAAATCTAGTTAAGCCTGTCTGACGTTTCACTTAATAAGTTCCGATTTACATAGCTTAAGAGCATGGGAAGTATTATCGGCTTTTCGCACTAAGGGAATGGTCTTAAACCGTACTGTCTTCCCTCATTTTTAGGAGAGATATTGTTATATTTATATTTTTATCAAAACGATAAATATCTATTTAATACGAATTTTGCGACCTAGAAACGTAAACTTTTCAAGTAACAGAGTTTAATTATATTTATCAATACCTTAAGACATTTAGCTTTTAAAAGTGTGCGTTAAAAAAACAAGTTAAACAGGACTCTTCTACGTAAAAACACCTCAAAACCTTTGAAATTAAAGTCAACTTGATAGCCAATTTCTGTTGGATAGATAAAAAAAGCTTTACCATATTTGTTATAACAGATAAAAAGCGCGCAGTTATTCCACGCTCAAATTACATCCACGCTGCTGCAGTGTGGTAAACAAGTGAAGTAGAAAACATGAATGTTGATAGTTTAACCCAGCACTTTGAGGAAAAGTTGGCTTTAGTCAAAGCATCGGTGATGTCTGACAGCTTTGTTATCCAGCTTACAACAATCGCAATTATTTATTGCGTTGCGTTTTTGCTTGCACGACAAGTAAAAAAGCCATTTAAGTTTACCCGAGAAAAGCCACAGCAAGGCGCACATACTATGCACGGCTTTTTATACAATCTGGGTGAGGCACTATTCCCGCTTATCACCATCAGTATGCTAAAGCTTACTACCGTGTTGGGGGCGCAATTTCAGTTTGATGCATGGCTATTGGAAATAGCCGTTGTTGTAGCACTAATGCTGTTTGTTAATTCCTTGATTACTGGTTTTGTCGAAAACAACACCATTGCAGCGTTTATGCGATGGGTGGGTTTACCTATCCTATTTTTACACTTAGTTGGCGTGCTTCCGCTGATAACTTCAGCATTGGAGTCAATGGCAATATCAGTCGGCAATGTTGAAATATCAGCGTATGGCGTAACAAGAGTGCTATTGTTTGGTGGCTTGCTGTTCTGGCTAGGCCGCAGCTCGAACGCCATTGGTCAAGATATTATTCGAAACCATAAGTCGCTCGACGTTTCTACCAAAGAAGTGTTCGCAAAGCTGTTTGAAGTTGCCCTGTTCTGTGTGGTGTTTCTTTTATTGCTTAACGTCATGGGAATTAATCTTACCGCATTGGCCGTGTTCGGAGGTGCAGTAGGTGTGGGTTTAGGCTTAGGTCTGCAGTCCATCGCATCAAACTTCATTTCGGGCATCATTATTCTGTTGGATAAATCGTTGACCGTAGGCGATTACGTTGAATTGGAAGACGGGCAGAAAGGTATCGTCAGAGAATTTAAAATGCGCTATGCCGTATTAGAAACTTATGACGGTAAAGATGTACTGGTGCCTAACGAAAAGTTTATCAGCTCCTTGCTAATAAACTGGACACACAAAAACCAAAAACAACGTTACCGCATCGACTTTTCTGTCGCCTATAAAACTGATATCCGCGCGATGGTAGAGATTATTAAAGAGGCAGTATCGGAACACCCGCAGGTGATCAGTGGCGACGATGTTCCATTTGAAGAGCTGCCTGACTGTGAAATAGATAGCTTTGGCGACTCTGGCGTTAACATGTTCGTTGAGTTTTGGATGGAAGGGGTGGACGATGGTAAAAACCGCGTGGGTGGCGATTTGCTGCTTACTGTGTTTGAAACATTACGCGAGCACAACATTGAAATACCGTTCCCTCAACGCGAAGTAAGAGTTATCAACGAACAAGGCATTGGTATTCGAAATACCACACCGTAGCTAAACTCGCTCATGAAATGAGTGCTTTCGGTCATACCTTCGCGCTGGCTAAAACCTAGCGCGAAGTGTATCCCATTGCCACTCTTGGGCAGACAGACCTAACGTCTGGACAAACTTTGCATAGTCTTCTTTGCCCATCGCTGACGCTACGGTTTTTAATTGAGATTTGGCTTTTATTGCTTTTACCTGCAGTAACTCCAATCGCTTATCGGCACTTGAATCGAAGTTTTCACTGATGATTGCATTCGCTTTATTGGTCGCTTCCCACGCTGTAATAACAAAGCCCACCAGCTTTATGTAAACACCTACCATACGCTTTCGTTCAAATATGTTCTCAAACAGTGAGCCAGATAACGACTTTTGGAAACTGGCCTCTGTTTCTAAGGCAACAAATTGCTCGGCGTTCTCTAGCTCATTCAACACATTGTGTAAAAGCTTAATGTGGGCGTGCGTATTAAGTGCGTCGACGTGAAGTGCATTAATATCGTCGCTTAGCATTTCTAAATTGACCAACGTTCGTTGAAGACTAGCCATTGTGGTAATTGTCTGTAGAAGAAAAAAATAAAGGTTCAGTGTATCGAATTCAAGATGGGTTTACGATGGTCTCGCGGGCGTTTTAATCACATTAAGAATTCATAACACAACTTATAGAAATCAATTAAAAAGGGCGCGGAAGCGCCCTTTTAGTTTTTATGTCTATTGAGAATTAGTTGTTAAGCTAATTCGCGATAGCAGTTATACCGCATCTATTTACCCAAGCTGGCGTTTAGATCGTGACGTAAATCGAAACGGTCTAGCGTCATCACTTTGGTCCAAGCGTCGACGAAGTCTTTAACAAAACGGCTTTTCGCGTTGTCGTAGGCATAAACTTCGGCCACTGCACGCAGCTCACTGTTTGATCCAAAGACCAGGTCTACAGGCGTACCTGTATACATAACTTCACCAGTAGTTCTGTTTACACCTTCATATACCGACGGGTTATCTGTTTTTCTCCACTTAACGCCCATATCAAGAAGCGTTACGAAGAAATCGTTGTTAAGTGTGCCTACTTTGTCAGTAAATACACCGTGGCTAGTGCCACCTGTGTTTGCTCCCAATGAACGCAAACCACCAAGCAAAACAGTCATTTCTGGTACTGTTAGATTAAGCTGATCGGCTTTGTCTACCAGCATGTCGGTTGGCGAACGATAGCTAGCTTCTGCGTTGTAATAGTTTCTAAACGCATCGGCTGTTGGCTCTAACAATGAAAACGAATTAACGTCTGTTTGCTCTTGCGTAGCATCAGTTCGACCCGGAACCACTGGCACAGTAACCTTGACGCCAGCATCTGCCGCTGCTTTTTCAATTGCTGCCGCACCGCCAATCACAATGAGGTCAGCAAGAGACACTTTCTTCTTAGAAAACATGCGTGAATTGTAGTCTTCTTGCATCTCTTTAAGCTTAGAAACAACGGCTTGAACGGTTTCAGGCTCGTTGGCTTCCCAATTCATTTGCGGTTCAAGGGCAATACGAGCACCGTTCGCTCCACCGCGTAAATCAGATGCTCGGAAGCTAGATGCTGCCGCCCATGCTGTTTTCACAAGTTGCTGAACGGTTAAGCCACTGTCTAAGATGTCAGCTTTAAGTTTCTTAACGTCTTTTTCAGAGATCGCTTTATAGTCAGCTTTAGGCACTGGATCTTGCCAGATGAAGTTCTCTTCTGGGATATCGTTACCCAAGTAACGTGCCTTAGGACCCATATCACGGTGAGTTAGCTTGAACCACGCTTTAGCAAATGCCGTTTGATACTCTTTGGGATCCGCTAAGAAGCGCTCGGCAATTTTTCGATACTCTGGATCATACTTAAGCGCCAAGTCAGCTGTAGTCATCACAGGAGGATTTTTCTTACCTTCTACGTGAGCATCTGGTACTGATTTATGAAGCGATTCATCGGTAGGGATCCACTGGATAGCGCCAGCAGGACTGCGAGTTTGCTTCCACTCAAAGCCCAATAAGTTTTGAAGATATAGGCTCGTCCATTTAGTAGGTAGCTGTGTCCAAGCACCTTCCAAACCGCTCGTTACTGTGTCTTCTGCATTGCCTTTACCGCAATTATTCTTCCAACCTAGTCCCTGCTCTTCTAGGCCTGCACCACCTGGCTCAGCTTCTAAACAATCAGCAGGCTTGTGTGCGCCGTGCATTTTTCCAAATGTATGACCACCCGCTATTAGCGCAACGGTCTCTTCATCATTCATCGCCATACGGCCGAATGCAGTGCGAATATTTTTCGCAGATCCCATCGGATCAGGCACACCTTTAGGGCCTTCAGGGTTAACATAGATCAAGCCCATGTGCGTTGCCCCCAACGGGCGCTGAAGCTTACCGTCGCGCTCTTCACGATCGCTCGCAAGCATTTCCACTTCTGGGCCCCAATAAACCATGTCAGGTTCCCAGTCGTCGGTACGACCACCCGCAAATCCATAGGTGTCAAAGCCCATGTTTTCCATGCCTACGGTACCCGCAAGGATCATTAAGTCGCCCCAAGATAAACTTTCACCGTACTTTTGCTTAATAGGCCAAAGCAAGCGACGCGCTTTATCAAGGTTTCCGTTGTCTGGCCAGCTGTTCAGCGGATCAAAACGCATTTGACCACCGTCACCACCGCCACGACCATCTAGCGTACGATAGGTACCTGCACTGTGCCATGAAAGTCGAATGAAGAAAGGACCATAATTTCCGAAGTCGGCCGGCCACCAATCTTGAGAAGTAGTGAGTAGCTCATTAACATCTTTTTTTACTTGGTCGAGATCTAGCTTAGCGAATGCCTTTGCATAACTGAAATCATCACCTAGTGGGTTTGAGCGATTATCGTGATCTCTTAACGGAGAGAGATCGAGCTGATCAGGCCACCAAAATTGATTATTTTTCGCTTGAAAAGCTTTAGCAGTGCCCGTGCCTTTAGCACCCGCAGGCTTACTAATTTGATCGTTGGCAATAGCCCCTGTTGCACCAAGCGATAGGGCAACAAGTACTGATACTGTGGTTTTTTTAAACCTGTTTATAGTCATGGTCTTTTCCCGTCTGAGTTTGTTGTAGTTACCAAAGCGTGAGTGCGAATCACACCACTAATTTGTTAACATTTTGTTTACCTCATAAGCAGTTAAAAGATAGACAGGCTTAGAGAATATTTACAGTTGATAAAATGAATTCAACTGATTAGAAAATCCAATCAATGAAAAGTTGATTAATTTCAATACCTTAAAAACCCAGTTCACTTTATGACGTAATCGACTGTCGCTCAGTAGAACCATGTAATGCGGAAAATGAGCTAGATCTGTGAATCTCTTTCAGAGATTGGGAAATTTTTTCGCTTTTTGAAGAGTGAAACTTTTCCATACTTTCTATAAGCGGCTAAATAACCAACTAAAAAGTGCCGGTTTATGTAAAGTTTTCATCTAATTGAAATACATTCTGCAATTTCTACCATGGCACAGCAATTGATACAGAGATGATGCAATTAAAGACGCATTAACTTCAGATAAGAAGTCGATGGAATGTTAAAGAAGTAATGAGGATGAACTTATGAAAAACACACTTAAGACACTTACCGGACTTGCAGCTGTTGCCTCTATCAGTGCTATGGCTTCATTCGGTGCGCATGCTCAATCAAATCAAATTGAAGCAAAAGACAGTGGTTTTTATGTAGGTGGTAATTACGGTTACCTACGCGTTGAAGGTGAAGATGACTTTGACGATGACAAAGATGTTTGGCAAGGCCTTGTTGGATATAAATTCAATGAGTGGATTGCAATTGAAGGTGGTTACATCGATTTTGGTGATTACGGTAACGACCTTGCAGGTGCTGAAACAGACGGCTACACAGCGGCGATCAAGGGTATTCTTCCATTAACAGAGCGTTTTTCTCTCTACGCGAAAGCAGGTCAACTTTGGTCAGAAACCGAATATAACTTTGCTGGCGTTTCACGTGATAACGATGACGAAAGCTTGTTTGTAGGCGCAGGTCTAAGCTACGCGATTACTAGTAACTTTTTAGTAAACGCCGAGTACACTGTTTATGATACAGAGCTTGATGCAGACGAAGCGTTTGATGACATCGACGACACCGATTTTGAAACCGATCTTAAGCAAGCCAGTATTGGTGTTGAGTATCGTTTCTAAGACATTGGTTGCCTCACGTTTAGCAACGTGACTTAATGAGAATGCTAAAGCCTTGGCAACACAGCCAAGGCTTTTTACTTTTTGCTACCCATCTATTTTCTGGATGAGCTGCGCCAGTTCCTCAATTTTTGACACTGTCGTTTTAACTAAGTTGTCAATTTCATTGGATGAGGACTGGGAGTTACCTGCTAACGTTCGTACTTCATCAGCCACAACCGCAAACCCTCTTCCCATTTCACCTGCTCGTGCCGCTTCTATCGCTTAATAGTCTTCGGATAAAACTTAATTTATCTAAGGCCTGTTTTTCCAACTGTGAATATTAAACTCGTTTTACAGTGAAAATATTACACATTGCAAACTGATACATCTTACACACGAGCTCAAAAACTCTAATTATCAATAAAAATCATTTACTTACATTTTTCGCTCTTACGTTTTATAGAGGTACAAATTCTGCAACAGAATACAAATAGTGAAAAATGAATAAATAGGAAACGTCACATGCAATCAGGAAAGAGTGTATTTCAACCCGGTCAAAACTGTTGGGTAGAGAGCAAGGCTCGCTTTTCTACACCTTTGATAGATTGCGGAAACTATTATAAAGCCTTGCACAGCTCTATCGTTAAAGCTAAGCACAGTATCTTCATTGTGGGATGGGATATAGATAGCCGCATTCGTTTGCTGCGAGGCGACGACGAAGCGAACAGTGAAGCGCCGAGCGTAATAAGTGATTTACTTAAGTGGAAAGCTGAGCAAAATCCTGACATTAAAATTTACCTGCTACGTTGGGACTCATCGCTAGCCTTTTTCGCGCAGCGCGAAATGTGGGCAAAGGAAGTGTGGGAAGAAAAAACTCCAGACAATGTGCAAACCGAGCTCGATGACACGATTCCGATGGGCGGAAGTCAGCACCAAAAAATTGTGGTTATCGATGATGAACTCGTATTCTCAGGTGGAATGGATGTATCCACTAACCGCTGGGATACTCGTGACCATCCCGTAGTTTCAGAAGAGCGTGATGGGCCTGATGGGGAGTATGGACCTCTTCATGATGTGCAAATGGTATCAAGTGGACCTGTAGTAGCCGACTTTTCAAAATTAGTTCGATGGAGGTGGCAGCGTGTTGCTGACTCTTCACCTATTGATATCCGCGAGGACGCGCGCATTGATGAAAATGCCCCGTTGCCTGATGCTTGGCCACAAGATTATCCTCCCCTTTTTGAAGACGTAGAGTGTGCACTTGCCAGAACAATTCCATTTATGGATGAGGTCGAGCCTGCTCAAGAGGTACGTCATATGCTGCTTGATCTTATCGGTGAAGCAGAGTCTGTAATCTACATTGAGAATCAATTTACAACGCGTCAGGAGATCGCTGAAGCGCTGAATAAGCAGCTCAAACTGAAACCTAATCTTTCGGTCATTATCGTAAGTTCCTACGAGCCAAAAGGTAAGTTTGAGTGCGAAGCATTTTGGGCAAGCCGCATAGAATTCAAGGAAATTTTAGAAAAAGGGATTGACCCTAAGCGAGTAAAACTGACTTATTCTTCAATTGAAGACATGCAAGGCCGCAAGGCATACAAGCGCATCCACTCCAAAGTGATGACCATTGATAACAAATACCTTGTTATCGGGTCATCAAACTTGAGTAATCGCTCAATGACGCTAGACACCGAAATCGACACGGTGTTGTTTGGTAACACCAAAGACAATCAGGCGTGTATTGAGCAAGTGAGAAACGACTTACTCGCAGAGCACACGGGACGCGATATTGATGCAATGCCAGCGTTATTCAACAATGAATATCCGGTTGAAGCATTAATGCAGGATCAGATAGCACACGGCTACGTACTTACCGAAGTTCGCGATGAGGTGTTTACCGAACAATCCGTTAAGAATGTGTTCAGAGCGTTATCTGACCCTGAAGAACCCCTTATTTCGGTGCCAACTTTTGATGGAGCTGCTATGCCTGCACGTAACCCAAGACGTCGCAGTATTATGATTTTGATTGGTCTTGCCATCATTGCTGTTCTTGGCGGGCTTATGTTTTGGGCTAGCCAGTCCATACCATGGTTAAGTTCCGACAGCATTAACGCCTTTTTAGAGAAAAGTCGTGGAACCTACTTTGCTCTGCCTACCGTGTTGCTGGTTTATGTGGTCGGCGGCGTTTTATTCTTCCCGGTCACTGTACTGTCACTTGCTGTGGCTGCTATTTTTGGCCCTATATGGGGGCCCATCTACGGCATCATGGGAGCACTAATGAGCTCTGCAATCATGTTTGGAATAGGCAAGCTATCAGGCAACGCGGGGCTTAGAAAAATTGGTGGTCCAAAGGTAGCTGCCGTTGATGAAAAACTAAAGCGTAGCGGAATCGTTGGCGTCGCGGCCATTCGAATGTTGCCTGTAGCGCCCTTTAGTTTGGTGAATTTGGTAGCGGGTATCTCATCTATTGGCATTTTCCAGTTTTTAGTAGGGACATTTTTAGGCATGTTCCCGCCCATGATTGCGAAAGGGCTTGTGGGTGATTCGATAGCACAAATTTGGCAAAATCCTTCTGTGGAAACCATTAGCTATTTAGTTGGCGGTATCGTTTTATGGGGCCTTATGATTTGGGGCTCGCAAAAATTTGCCCGCTACTACCAAGCTCGGAAGGAGTCGGGGAATCAAGATACTGCCAGTGATAATAGTGACAAAGATGAGGTAGAGAAATGTGCCGCATAGTGACCTACAACATTCACAGCGGAATAGGTAGAGACAAAAAGCACGATTACAAACGCATAGGGCAATTCTTGGCAAACAGTGGCGCCGACGTGGTGCTGCTGCAAGAAATGGATACTCGTCCCTCTGAGCGAAGTACAGCACAGGACGTTAAAGATATCTGCGCTGAAAACACGTTTAAGCTCATTCCATCACCAGCCATTAGGGAATCTGATGGCTGGTATGGCAACGCCATCCTAACTCGCTTTGACGTATTAGCGCACGATACACTGGATGTCAGCCAAAACGGGCGACAGCCTAGAAATGTTCAGATTGTAGAGCTCAAGACAGAGAAGACCCCCCTTACGGTGGTGAATACCCATAAGGGGCTTAAGAAGCTAGAACGTCGCTCACAGTTTTCTTTGCTTCATGAGCACCTTTCTTTGAAGATGAAAGAGAAGCAAATCCCTCTAGTTCTAGCCGGTGATTTCAACGAGTGGCAGTTTTTCTCAAAAGCGTTTAAAGCACTTAACGAATTGCTATTACAGCAAAAAGTGGGGGCAACATTTCCAAGCCACTTTCCTGTATTTGCACTTGATAGAGTATGGGTGTCTGACGACATCAAGGTAAAAGCGTGCAGAAAATTAAAAAATGCGAAAACTCGAATCTTGTCAGATCATTTACCAGTGCTTGTTGATATTGAACTGCCCCAGAACGACTAACCCAGTGCTCTTTTGCACTTAACGGGTTGCATTATTCTCGTCGTACGCGAGATTTAGCATCATTTTGTGTTGGCACAGTGCTATGCAGGTTGCGCTATGAACGATGAAGCGGCAAACTCTAACGTACCGCACCAGTGTTTCAGTGCGTTTTCTTGAGCCACTACTTTTCTGAGAATATCAATGATCGGACTGCTATCTAGCAGCGTCTTTGCACTTTTGTTTGTCGCAGCGAGTACAGTACGCTGCATTTCTGGCTGTGTTATTTTCAGTGATGAAACTAGGCCAGACTCCTTTAAATGAAAAATAGCTGATGTAGGAAGGATCATCACGCCTTCTCCCTGCATAACTTGCCTAAGGCCAGTCATGAGTTGTCCAGAATAAGCCAAATCGTGCTGCAAACTAACGCCCGTTGCTTTTTCATAGTCAGCAATTAGTTGACCCAATGCATCTTTGTTACCCGGTGACAGCAAAGGTAATTCACTGATTTCCCAAAAACGGATCGTCGTTCTATCTCGAAGCTTGGCGTATTGTTCACACGATGAGGAAGCAGAAAAAACCAAATGAAGATCTTCTTGAATTAGCGGTGTGACTCGCATGAATTTAGGGTCGACAGCTTGCTGATAAGTAAGCGCAACATCCACCTGCTTTGACTCAAGCCAATCATTAATGGTGTAAGACGGTCCAGTGCTGATTTCGACTTTGAGCCCTTTATGGTTCGCCGTTATTTCCGTGAGCAGCGGTAAAGAAAGCACATTGCCGATTGACGGTAGCATGCCTATTTTTACTACCTTCTTTTGTCCGGTTTGAAAGGCTTCCAATGCGGCCTTAACGTTGTCTATTTCGGTTAGCAGCTTTAATGCATGTTTATAAAAAACTTCGCCCGCCGATGTTAGGTTTACTCCCGAAAAACTTCTTTCAAGCAGCGTCGCTTTCATCTCTCTTTCTAAACTTGCTAACTGCTGACTAATGGCGGGTTGAGCGATATCCAATGCTCTCGCTGCCGCAGCAATACTACCCTTACGCACAGTCATAACAAAATAATGCAGCTGTTTTGAATGCACTTGCCCTCCTTACAAAAGTGGTGAGTTCTAGAACGGGAACGGTTTAATGAAGACGGCAGCAACGAATATGCCATTCCATTAAGTTATATGAAGCAAAATTGTAAAAATGGGCTAAAAGCAGTGGGGCATGAAAATCTTGTCTTCCCCCATACTTAAGTCTAATAGCATTAAATTAGCGCCCTGTGAGACAGCTCAATATTTTTCTTATACCCCTGAATAATCTTCTTTCTTCCTGCAAAGCCAAAGAGTTTTTAGCCTTGTTCTTGTACACGAGTGGCTAGACAACAATAACAAGATGCTTCTCGCATCAAAGTAGTGCTCGTGCGTGCCTAAAAAGAGTGCAGATTTTAATAATCCACACCCACAAAACTAAGTAGCAATAAGCACGATTGGGAACACAAATGAAACAGAAAAAGCTCCACACTGCAGTACGTTACGCACTTACCGGATTAACACTTTTCACTACTTCATTGCTTGTACAGGCGCAAGAAGTGACTGAAGAAACCACAGAAGCCAAAGACCTAGAACGCATTGCCGTTGTTGGTGCCCGCGGTGCACCGCGTTCAGTAACCAGCTCTCCTGTACCGGTTGATGTACTCACCGCCGAAGACGTTGAAGCCGTTGCGTTTACCGATATGAACAATGTCCTTATGACACTCGTTCCCTCTTATTCCGTAGGCCGTCAACCCATTTCCGACGGCGGAACATTTATCCGTCCAGCAACGCTTCGAGGTATGCCCACCGACAAAACACTTGTTTTGGTTAACTCTAAACGACGTCACAGGGCCGCACTTGTTTCAATTGGCGGTTCTGGCACACAGGGGCCAGACATCGCAACTATTCCAACCGCAGCAATTCAAAGTGTTGAAGTGTTGCGCGACGGTGCAGCTGCGCAATATGGCTCAGATGCCATTGCAGGTGTTATCAACTTTCAATTAAAAAATAACACCGAAGGCGGCTCGTTCACTGCCGACTACGGCAGCTACTACGAAGGAGATGGCGATCAAATTACCGTTACTGGGAATAAAGGTTTCGCGTTAGGCGACGATGGCTTTTTCAGTATTTCAGCCGAATATTCTGACAGCGAAGCCACCTTTCGTGGTGAGCAATATTGTGAGCCATGGTTCTGTGTGGATGACCAGTCAGATCAATACATCGCTGATGCTACGGCCATGGCCAACAGCGTTCATGGTTCAGACGTAGTCCAACCATGGGGGCAACCAAATACAAGCGGGACGCGTGTTTTCTTTAACGCCGGTTACGCACTATCCAGTGAACTTGAACTCTACGCATTCGGTAACTATTCAGAAAGTGAAGGTGACGGTTCATTTTATTATCGCTATCCAGGCAATGGCACCATTGAAGACATTCGACTTGAGGACGGTTCAATCTGGAACCCGCTAGAGTTTTTCCCCGGTGGCTTCACGCCTCGTTTCTTCGGTGATGTGACTGACTACTCATTTGTTGGTGGTGTTAAGGGCATGTCGGGCGACCTTACTTATGATATCAGTGGTCGTTACGGCAATAATGAAATCTCTTACACACTAGCCAATACCATTAACCCGTCACTGGGTAACGAGTCACCTACTTCATTTAAGCCGGGTGACTTAACCAACGAAGAAACACAGATTCAAGCTGACTTCACCTATGACTTGAACCAGTATGTTCTTGCCTTCGGTGCAAGTTACTTAGACGAGTCATACGAAATATCTGAAGGCGAGCTAAGTTCCTATTTTGCAGGCTCTTACGCCACATCCGACCCTTGGGAGTTTTGTAACGACGACTACACCACTACGGCACTGGGCGCTGCTGTCATTGCTAACGGTTCAACTCTGAATTGTGCCAACTACACCAGTGCTGACAGTAACGACGATGGGGTTGAAGATGATGGATTCGCTGGAGTAGACGCCGTTTATACTGTTGTAGGCGTTGGCTCCAACGGCTTCCCTGGCTATTCACCAGACTATTCGGGCTCATACGAGCGTGACTCATATGCGGTATACACGGATATCTCTGGTGACATTACAGACGAGCTGTTTGCTCAGGCTGCGCTGCGTTATGAAGACTATTCTGATTTTGGCTCAGAAGTAGTATACAAAGTAGCAGGGTTCTATCAGTTTAGTGATGAAGTAGGCTTTAGGTCGTCTTTTGGCACTGGCTTTAGAGCTCCTACTCCAGGTCAGCAAGGCACCACCAACGTATCTACACGTTTGCCCGATGGCTTCCCAGTAGCAACAGGTTTGTTCCCAGCCGGCGGCGAAGTAGCGCAGGCGCTTGGTGCCAACGAGCTTTCACCCGAAAAATCGACCAACTTTACGCTGGGCATGACTGCGAACTATGGCGATTTAACGCTCACTGTTGATTACTACAACATCAAGCTTGAAGACCGCCTTTACTCTGTGTCTACCCGAGATGTTTCCACCACTGTCGTTACCGATCCTCAAGCAGACGGTTATGACGCCTACCAAAACTATCTAGCCCTAGCAGGTGCCAATGTTTCTGGCGCCGAGTCCATTGGTGGTGTGTTCTTCTTCCAAAATGCTTTCGATACCGTAACCGAGGGCGTGGACGTTGTTGCTACTTACAAGATGGAATCGAAGTATGGCGCAACCGTGCTAACCGGCTCTGTGAATTACAACAAAACAGAGTTCGATTCTGATCCGAGTGAATACTTGAACGCTGAGGATCAGTTCGACTTTGAAAATGGCCGCCCCGAAATGCGTGGTGTTTTCTCAGTTACCCACAGTTACGACGTGTGGTCTGCCGTTGCACGTCTTAGCTATTTTGGCGAATACGAAAATGCGGGAAGCGATGACGGGGTAAACGCCACGAATATTCAAACCTTTGGTGACGAATATATGTTCGATATAGAGGGCTCCTATCTTATTAACGAAAACCTCACCCTGTCAGTGGGGGTAAGAAATCTCTTCGACAATTACCCAGATGTGAGTACTAACGGCGACGCCTGTTGCGGTGAAGTCTATGACTCTGCCTCGGTGGTTGATTGGCAGGGAGGATATTACTACACCCGACTTGCAGCCCGTTTTTAACTGGCTCCTTGCAAACACCGACATAAGTCGGTGTTTGTGTATGTAGTTAACTGTATATAAGAAAAACTTAAAAGGTCATTCATGTTTAAAGCTGTTTCATGCGGAGTAAAAAGCAAATGGAAATAGAGCTACTGTGGTTTGTAGTTACTTTGTGTATAACTGGTGCCATTGCAGGTATCACGGCAGGTCTGTTTGGTAATGGCGGGGGGTTTGTTGTCGTGCCTGCTCTTCTCGCTGTTTTTCCGTTTTTTACTCCTCCATCAGAAGCCCTCGTTAAGGTAGCCATCGGAACATCATTGGCATCCATTGTTGTATCAAGCGCTCGGTCAGTGATGGCGCATCGCGCTAAAGGTGCGGTGGATTTTGACATTCTTCGCTCGTGGAGTATTTGGCTTATTCTTGGCGTTGGTGGCGGGCTGCTCATCGCAAACAACTCCAGCGCCAATGGTTTAACGGTCGTGTTCGCCGCTGGTGTTCTACTTTACTCCGTATACTTCCTTTTCCCTGAGTTCGTTGTAAGACCCGGGCTTGTTTTCGATATGCCTAAAGGCATAGGCAAAGCGGTTTTGGCGTTTGTTCTGGGTGGTTTCTCTGCTCTGCTTGGCATAGGCGGCGGTACGCCAACAGTAATCACTATGGTGATGTGCCAGCGCACCATTCAACAGGCTGTCGCGACCGCCGCAGGCGTCGGCTTTCTTATCGGGCTTCCAGGGGCCATTGGCTTTTTGTTTATGAAGCACCCTGAAACCGCCTCGTTGCCGGTAGGCACTATTGGCTACATCAATATACCTGCGCTTATTGCTATCAGTATTGGGGCAATCTTTACCGCTCCAATCGGAGCCAAAATGGCGCACAACTTCAGTGAAAAGAAGCTAAAGCGCTTATTTGGCATCTATCTCGTCATTGTTTCTAGCGCAATGTTCTATAAAGCCATTTAAAAGAAGAAGGAGACAACCCGTGAGTTATAACCGTTCAAGACGCTTGTTTATTGGTGGCACAGTTGCAGCGTCAGCAATAGGTGCGAGTGGCATAAGTCACCTTGTGAGCGCCCAATCTGTTAGCGCAAGCGCCTCCCCATCGTCTGTTATGTATGGACCAAAGCCTGGGGTTGCAAAGCTCAATGCCAATGAAAACCCGTTTGGGCCGAGCCCGAAAGCGCTAGACGCTATCGCAAAAGCATCGGCGGAAGGTGGAGCCTACTATGCTTATCCTGCCGCTATGACACTATTGGATATGATTGCCGAGCGCTATGACATTACTCGAAAGCACATTTCTTTGAGCGCCGGTTCAAGCCCTATTCTTTCCTACGCCGCCCTTGCGGCCAGCAAGAACGGAAAAATTCTGGGCCCGGACCTTTTTTGGGACACCACGTCTAAAGCACCTGAAAAACAAGGTGCGCCAGAAATAGTGAGAATTGCTAATACGGCAGAGCTTGATATTGACCTTGATGCCATGTACGCCGCAATAGACGACTCTATTGGTATGGTGCACATTTGTAACCCGAACAATCCAACGGGAAAAGTGCTCGATCCGAATAAGCTTCGCGAATTCTGCATAAAAGCATCTAAAAAAACACTGGTGTTGGTCGACGAGGCATATAACGAGCTTATCGATGAGCCTCCTAAGCATTCAATGATTCCGCTCGTTAAAGCTGGTCATAATGTCATTGTAGCGAGAACCTTCTCAAAGATTTATGGCTTAGCAGGTATGCGCGTGGGCTATTTAATCGCATCAGAGGAAAACACTGAGTGGATCAATCGCTATGGCATGGGCGGCTATACATTGAATCAAGCAGGCCTTGCCGCGGCTATCGCCAGCTACAATGACGATGCCTTTTTAACTTTCTCTAAAGAGAAAATTTATGAAGGTAAATCTATGGTTATGGACGCAGTAAAAGCAAATGGATTGACAGCGCTACCTTCTAGTACTAACTTTATTTTTGTTAATTTAGGTGACGGCAACGCAGAGTACTTCCGCCAAGCCATGGCTGAACAGGACGTGCTGATTAGAGGAATCTACCGTACGTACGACAACTGGTCTCGCGTAAGTATGGGAAAAATTGGCGATGTAAAACGCTATGTTGATGCCATGCCCAGTGCACTTGAAAAAATGTACACTATGCAAAATACTTAGCTGCAAGGGTGTGCATTGTCGGCCGATGCACACCTCGCTACTTATAGACTTAAATTTTCTGCTACTTCCTCGTTTACTCTCCTAGTCATTTTCAACTAAAAGTCTAATACGCATAAAAGTCACTTCTGTCATATACTCATTTTAAAGCGCCACTGCTCAAAGAATACGCTGATTGGAAAATTTTTACGGTATTGTTGCAGTAACGCTAAAGTTGCACATACTTTACTAAAAAGGCATCGCATTAAATGCCGCTCTAGGAGGCTCTAAATGTCAATTTCTGTATTAGTAGCTGATGATTCTAAGTTGTCGAGGCGTAGTGTGATTCGCTCACTTCCGCAAGATTTAGAGTATGACATCACCGAAGCAACAAACGGGCAAGAAGCCATAAATGCGCTGTCAGAAAGTGAATTTGCATTGGTACTTTTAGACCTAACCATGCCAGAAGTTGACGGCGTTGGTGTGTTGGAATTCTTGCACCAAAGGCCCGACGCCCCAAATGTAATTGTGATTAGCGCTGACTTTCAGCCAGAAAAACAGAAAATTGTCATGTCTCTGGGGGCAAAGCGCTTTTTACGCAAACCGCTTGATAAAGAAGAATTAGCAATGTCGTTGTTTGAGTTGGGGTATCTATGAGCATTGTACTACCACTAGACGAAGAGCAAAGAGATGCCCTTCAAGAACTCCTAAATATTTCCATGGGGCAAGCGGCTAACTCTCTTGCGCAGTTAATTGAAACCAAAATTGATATTTCTATCCCAAAAATCTCAGCGGTTACTCCCACCCAGCTTTACAGTCTCTTATTTGAAACCGAAGACGCTTTCTATACCCGTCAGTCTTTTTTAGGCGACGTACACGGCGAAGTGATGTCTGTGCTATCTCAAGCTGGATTAAGTGAGGTCGCAACGTTAATGGATTACGATGAACCATTAAGCAAAGAAGACATTCAAGAGATTATCTTGGAGCTTTGTAACATTTTGGCAGGTGCGTGTTTGGCTGGTCTTTCCGACCAGCTGGAGCTTACCACTAACTTGAACATGCCCACGTTATTCTTGCCTGATAAAGCGAACTTCGATGAGTTGCAATGGCAGCACAGCTTAGTGATGGAAGTGCAGTTTATTATCGCGATCTCGTCGTTTAGCATGCGCGTTGTTTTCTGCTTAGACGATGAGTCTCTTGCACGCATGAAAGACACATTGGATGAGTTACTCGCATAATGTTTGAACAACTGGTAGGTAAATTACCTGTCGGAATTGGTATAGTCGATGAGAGCTTTAAGGTTGTTTATCTAAACGACTTCTTTTTAGATCGACTTCCTCACAATATGCGCGACTGCTATAAAGAAACGCCAGTTGTTGAGTTATTTCAAGGACAAGGTAAGTTTCTAAAACGTAGACTAAAGTCAGTTTTTGTACTGCAGCATCCTAGCTTTAGCTATTGGGAACAACGCCCCCACATCTTTCCGTTCAAGAGCTCTCGCCCTATAACGGGTGAAGAAACACAGATGTATCAAAACATGGAAATCTTGCCCATTAAAGACAAAAACACAGGGCAAAAATTGGCGTGTATTTTTCTCCAAGATGTGACCGCCCAAGCTAGCTATTTTAGAGCCCAGCAAAAGCTTTCAGAAGCGCTGAAAAAAGAACACGAAGCGCAAAAAAAGTTAATTCGCAAACTCGATACCGCACAAAGTCAGCTTATTCAAGCAGAGAAAATGGCTTCTACTGGTCAGCTAGCGGCGGGGATAGCCCACGAAATTAATAACCCTATTGGTTTTGTGAGCGCTAACCTCAATACACTTGAGCAATACGCAACTCACCTTATTGCGATTTGTGATGGCGTTCAGGGGCAACTCGAACACTTCACCGACGAACTTAAAGAGCAGATTGACGCACTGTTTGAGTCTAATCACTACGACTTGTTAAAGGACGATATTACTGAGCTAATTGCCGAATCGACAGACGGTCTTACCCGCGTAAAAGACATCGTCGAAAACCTTAAGAACTTTTCGCTGGAGACTACCGAAGGCGTGCAGATAGTAGATATCTGCGCCGTGTGTCACCAGCTGATCACGCTTATTTCCGCCCAGTACAGCACGCCCCAATATAAATTTGAATGTGAATTAGAGAAAGTGGAGGTAATGGGAAACCCTGGGCCGCTGAAACAGGCGCTAATGAACGTCATGATAAATGCAGCGCAGGCCATAGAAGATAGGGGCTTCATTAAACTTACTGTGCTCGATTCACCTACGTTGGTGACCATCAAAATACTGGACTCGGGTTGCGGTATTCCTACAAAACATCTAAAGCGAGTCTTTGAACCCTTCTTTACTACAAAGCCCGAAGGGCAAGGCCAAGGGCTGGGCCTTTCTGTGGCTTACATCGCCATTGAACAACATCAAGGTAAAATATCTATTAGCAGCAAAGAGGCAAAAGGAACCGTGGTAGAGATCACCATTCCGAAACAGCCTGCAGCACAGCCCCCGTCCAGTGAAGATAATGAAGAGAATAAAGAAAACGAAACGGAAAACTCTCAAACGGCCTAGAAAACAGATAGCCCAGTACAGAGTCAGACGTTGTTAATCCTCACTCTGTTTGTATGTCCTCTGACTGAACTAACAAGCAAGCTTTTTTACTTCACAGGCTTTAAATGTATACACACCCTTGCTGTTTAACGTCCGCGAAATGGCTCCTTCATTAAGCAAGTAATTAAGGTGAGACAAACACTCTGCTACTGCAAACACCATGTTGCGACTAGAGAGCTTGCGCTTAAACATAACCGGTAATAGCTCTACGACCGTTTGAGGTTGCTCGCAAGCATTTAACAGTGCTTTTAGGTGCTCGTGATGATGAGCAATAAGCGAATCTACTCGCTCATGCAGGCCGATAAAGGGTAGCTTGTGAGCAGGTAATACTGTCGCATCTTTGGGCAAATTCTTGAATTGCGGCAGCGTAGAAAGGTAGTCGTCTAAGGTGTTGGCATCAGGCTCTGTTGAGTAGGCGCCAATGTTTGGCGTGATAATCGGCAAAATATGATCGCCTGATATGAGAATATTTTTTTGCTTATTGTAAAGGCACGCATGCTCAGGAGAGTGGCCGCGGCCAATGATGATCTGCCATTCGTTACCGCCAAGCGACAGCGTCATACCATGCTTTAGACGTGTGTAGCTAATAGGTAGTGGTGAAACGACGCTGCTGTAGCCGTTGCCTTCACCAGAAGTAAGCTTTGCGATCATGGATTCGTCTAAACCTGCTCGTTGGTAGTATTGCACATCCCGGTCATTCGTTGCGCCATTTCTTCCTGCCGCAAACGCTCTGGCAGTAAAGTACTCAGTTTGAGACATATAAAAGGGAACATTATACGTGTCGGCTATCCAGCCCGCTAACCCTACATGATCAGGATGTAAGTGCGTAACGATGACACCAACTATTGGCCCGTCTAATTGCTTGAATATACGCTCCCACAGCGCTTTGGTGGTGGACGTTCCTATGCCAGTATCAATGACCACCCAACCGCCTTCACCGCGGATCAGGTACAAATTTATGTGGTCAAGTTCAAATGGAAGCGGCATTGTTAGCCAAAGAACACCATCGGCCACTTCTATTAGCTCGCCCGGCTCTACCTGTTTATCGAATAGATATTCCATATCGCCCTCACCTTTTCTATCGTGCATGGTCTAACGTGCACAAAGACTGTACGTTTTCGTTTTAACTCGCGCTGCTTACAAAAACAAACATATCTGTCGAATAGAGATCTATAGGAGTAGGTGATAACAAACGTTATACTAAGCCTACTGCCGTTTCTCGTGCACAGTGGTAGCGCATTTTTATTACACCTTTGCGCCAGTTATTGAACAGATAATGGTAATGCGAGTTTATAAAACGTACACGCCCATGAGGCTATTTAAAGAAATTAACGTCAACAAAGCCGGTTAGTAAATTAGATTCATGTCAGCCTCAACAATACAACAAGGGTTCATACTCAATAAAAGTACGTTTACCCGGCGAGGCAAGGTGTATGTTGAGCTATGGGTTAAAACGCCCAGTAGCACCGCTAGGTTAATTTCTTCACCCCAATACCCCACTTGCTTTGTATCTGTTGATCACGCCAATGATTTACGCAATATCGCCGAGCGTATTTCTGCAAAGATCAGTATTTCAGATGACGGGTTTCACACGCTGGAACAAGTTCCTGTTGCGACGGTAAAAACCGCAACCGAATCACACATGCATCAGCTTCGCCAGCATGCGCAGGAAAGCAGTATTGTATTGTACGAAGCCGATATTCGCGTTGCCGATCGCTACTTGATGGAGCGCTTTGTGTATGGCGCGGTGGAATTCCTGGCCCCGCAAGATTTCGACGATACGTCACAGACCGTTATAGAAAATGCGCAAATCAGACCCTGTCAATTCAGAACCACATTTACATCACTTAGCATAGACATCGAATGCAATGATAATGAAGAACTCTTTAGCATTGCGTTAGCCGGTGAAGGACTCAACGTTGTGCTGCTACTATGCCCACCACATTTTGTTGGGCAAACATTGCAGGGACAAGAAGACAGCGCGTACGAGCTCATTACCGTTGAATCAGAAAAAGTATTGCTTGAAGCATTTTTTTCTTATCTTACATCCTACGACCCAGATATCATTTTAGGCTGGAATGTTAAGCAGTTCGATATGGCGGTACTTGAACGCCGCGCTAGGGCTAACTCGCTAAAGTATGCTATCGGCCGCCATGGCAGAGAGGCTTCTGTAAGACAGTGGGAGGATCAAACCCTCGTTGATGTGCCAGGACGATGCGTCATTGATGGTATCGAAGCACTAAAAACAATGACTTATCAATTCGAGTCGTTCTCGCTCGATCACGTATCTGAAGAACTGCTTGACGAAAATAAGCTTATTCAGGCTGCAGACAAGCTTGAAGCGATAAAGCGTCTTTATCATAGCGACCCTGTTGCACTCGCTAACTATAACTTTAAAGACACGGAACTGGTCAATCGCATTCAGGATAAAACCCAATTTATCGATTTTCTGGCGCTGCGCAGTATTCTTACCGGCCTAGATATGAGTCGCCCCGGAGGGTCAGTGGCCGCGTTTTTAAATGTGTACTTGCCTAAGCTTCACCGCAAGTCTTATGTCGCGGGGGTAAGACCTGAAAATGGAGGCTTGGCTAGTCCGGGTGGCTATGTCATGCGTTCCCAGCCAGGTTTATATAAAGACGTTTTAGTCCTCGATTTTAAGAGCCTGTATCCTTCCATCATTCGTACATTTAAAATCGATCCGTTGGGACTTGCAGAAGGGCTTAAGTCCCCCCACACGGCGATAGAAGGTTTTAAAGGCGCAGTATTTAGCCGCGAATCTCATTTTCTACCTTCCATCATTGAAAACCTATGGCTTCAGCGCGACGAAGCCAAAAAACAGAATGACGCACCGCGCTCTCAGGCCATCAAAATATTAATGAACTCCTTCTATGGTGTGCTTGGTAGTGGAGGTTGCCCTTTCTACGATCCTCGCCTGGCTAGCTCAATCACATTAAGGGGTCACGAGATTATGCAAACCACTGCGGGTTGGATTGAAGAACTAGGCTATACGGTTATTTACGGCGATACCGACTCAACATTTGTTCATGTAGAAGGGAATGATGCACTGGGTACGCCCCCAGAGACTGGACTTGAGCTCGCTAGCATTATTAATCGAAAGTGGACAGAGTTACTAAAAAGTGAGTTCGACATTGATTGCCACTTAGAAATTGAGTTTGAATCTCACTTTTCTACGTTTTTTATGCCGACGATCCGAGGCTCTTCCGAAGGCAGCAAAAAACGTTACGCAGGAATGAAGGGCGGTGAACTTGTCTTTAAAGGCTTAGAAAATGTCCGCTCTGATTGGACGGTACTAGCTAAAACCTTCCAGTACGAGCTGTACAAAAAAGTGTTTACTGGACAGCCTGTTGTAGACTACATAAATAGCACGATAGCAGCGATAAAGTCCGGTGAAATGGATCACGCTTTGGTCTATAAAAAGCGGCTGCGAAAGCCTTTGTCGTCGTATACCAAGTCGCTACCTCCCCACGTAAAGGCAGCGCGATTAGCGGACGAGTACTATAAAGAACAGGGGTTGCCACTTCGCTATCAGTTTAATACTACCATTGCTTATGTTATTACAGTACAGGGCCCTCAAACAGCAGAAACCGCCACGGCCCCCCTTCAATATGACCACTATATTGAAAAGCAAATCCAACCCATTGCCGATAGTATCTTGCCTCTTATTGGCCTGAATTTTGAGACAATAGCGAACGATCAACTCTCGCTGTTTTAATCTCATTAATGGGGTTCTATCTATATCTGAGAACAGCTTAAGTTTGACGTATGAAGATCTTGCAAACACTGCGACAATTTAACATAGCAATAACATTGAAAACCTCGCCTTAAATTTTTATTACCTCACTAAATCAGTTAGTTATGCATTTGGCACATTCAATGAATAATGAATTACGTAAGTCATTAGCGGTGTCAGATTGAAACTTACTTCCAATCTGCACCTATTTTGAGGTCTGTGGACCTAGTGGTTAGGGCAATTGAGCGCCCGAGTTCACTGTAAAAGCCAGAAGGAATTTGATTATGAAGATCACAAAACTAAGTATGATTACCAGTGCTGTTATTGCTGCAACACTATCTGCTTCAGCAGTAGCAGGCCACCACGAAGAGAAGATCTCGATGGGATTTAACGCAATGGATAAGGATGGAAACGGCTATATCGTCGGTTCAGAGTCTTCTGGCGTTATTGACAGTAAGCTTCTCGCAAAAATGGATACCGATGGTGACAGCATGATTAGCCGTGTTGAATTCAACACGTTTGTTGATGAAAAACCATCAATGTTTAGCGACGACATCATTACTCAGGTGAAAACTGAAGGCACCAATGACGCTCTACTCTCGGAAAAGGGCAACCCTGAATTATTCTCTAAAGCAGACGGTGAAATGATATCAGAGAAGAATAAGGAGCTTCGTACTGAAATGTCAGCCACAGCCGACAATAAGTTTACTGAAATCGATGTAGACAGCGACGGTAAGCTTACAGCCGAGGAGTTAAAGGTTGCACATGTCGAAGGTGACTTTGAGATGATGGACGAAAATGGCGATTCTTACGTTACCCGTATGGAATATCGTGCCTACTTCGAAGGTATTGAGTCTGAATAGACGCTCACCTCTCGTAAAGTAAAAATTTTAAGGAAGCCTCCTTCGTCGGAGGCTTTTTTGTTTCTTTAAAGTCGAGACAATTTTCTTTAGACATCAAATACATTGTCACTTTTAGTTATTACTCTCCTTTCAGCGTGTACGACGAGTCACACAAATTCATCGTTGAATAACCCCATATACGACTAACATCTTGTCGACAAAACCCGTTTGCAACAATATTGTTAATAAAGATTGAATTATTTGTTTTACTCGTTGCGTATTCAGCATTTACTGCAATTGTTGCCATTGGTTATTTGGAACCAAAAGCCGAAACAGCCAACTCTATTATTTATATATAAATCAGATGCGTACGCGCATGGAGGCAAGATATGATGGAATCAAAATTTACACCGAACTCACTACTCCCTCTTCAGAAAAGTGAGTTTACTGGCTCTGATGACGCTGAGCTGACGTCGCTCACTATCGGTCAGTATTTCAAAAATGTTGTCGACAATTATGGCGATAACCCAGCGATTATTGTAAAACATCAAGACGTTAGCTGGACCTATCAGCAGTATTGGTATGAAGTAGAACGTGTTGCTTGCGGCTTACTTGCAAACAGTGTAGAACCTGGCGACCGTGTGGGTATATGGTCTCCGAACAATATCGAATGGTCGATCGTACAGATGGCCACTGCGCGAATCGGGGCGATCATGGTATGCCTGAACCCTGCTTATCGCCCTGATGAATTAGCGTTTGCTATTAATAACGTTTCCGTAAAATACTTAGTCATGGCGCAGTCATTTAAGCAGTCAAATTACGTCGCCATGTTGAAAGAGCTTGCGCCAGAAATAGACAGCCAAGATAAGAACACACCAAGGCGTCCTCTAACGCTTGCTAAGTTGCCTTCACTTAAATATGTATACACTATTGGCGATAAGCCTGTAGAAGGATTACAGGCTTTTTCTGCATTGCAAATAGAACCAACGGAAGCGCTTAAATCTCAGTTGGAGGCCGTTGAATCGAACCTTAGCGCGAATGATAACATCAATATTCAGTTTACCTCCGGCACCACGGGAAATCCGAAAGGCGCAACGTTAACGCACCGAAACATTCTAAATAATGGGTTATTAGTATCACAAGCAATGAGGTTCACACACAAAGACAAACTTTGTATTCCCGTACCGCTTTATCACTGCTTTGGAATGGTATTGGGCAACTTAGTTTGCTTAGCATCAGGTGCATGTGCAGTATTCCCCGGGGAGTCATTCGACCCTGAGACAACACTCCGTACAGTAGAAGAAGAAAAGTGCACGGGATTACATGGCGTACCAACCATGTTTATTGCCGAGCTCGAACTATCCAACTTCAAGAGCTTTGATCTATCAACACTAAGGACAGGTGTCATGGCAGGTAGTACCTGTCCAGAAGAGCTCATGCGAAAGGTCCATAGTGAATTTCATATGACAGAAGTCGTCATAGGTTATGGTCAGACAGAGTGTAGCCCTATCAATCATATTACTGACATTGACTCGCCATTTGAAAAGCAGGTCAAAACTGTAGGGCGCGCTATGCCCCATACAGAAGTGAAGATCATAGATCCCCAAGGCAATACGGTGCCTATTGGAGAACCGGGTGAGATTTGCGCGAGAGGCTACTGTGTAATGAAAGGTTATTGGGGTGATGAGGTTAAGACCAAAGCCACCATAGACGATGAAGGTTGGCTCCATTCTGGAGATCTTGGAGAAATGGACGAAGAAGGCTATGTCACTATTGTTGGTAGAATAAAGGACATGATTATTCGCGGCGGCGAGAATATTTATCCACGAGAAATTGAAGAAGTCTTATATCAACATGCGGATGTGTCAGACGCCGCTGTCTTTGGTATTCCTGACAACAAATATGGCGAGCAAGTATGCCTATGGATTAAGGCAAAGGAAAATCGACATATTGACGAAGATCAGATACGCGACTACCTTAAATCCAAACTAGCCTACTTTAAAGTACCCAAATACATCAGCGTTGTGAAAGAGTACCCAATGACAGTAACAGGGAAGCTTCAGAAGTTTAAAATGCGCGAATACATGATAGAAACACTGAAGAAGCAAGCCCTACAAACCGAAGCATAATCCCAGCAAATAGTGGGGTCAGAGTCGTGACTCTGACCCCACTATTTTTTTTCTTCCAAACGCAAAAAACCCGCCGTTAGGCGGGTTTCTTTTAATGGGACCTGGCAGTGTCCTACTCTCACATGGGGAAACCCCACACTACCATCGGCGCTAATACGTTTCACTTCTGAGTTCGGAATGGAGTCAGGTGGTACCGTATCGCTATGGCTGCCAGGAAAAACT